>JAISTN010000174.1 GCA_031272565.1 Bifidobacteriaceae bacterium | reverse complement strand
GCGGCGATCAGGGCCACCCTGGGTGTGGCCACTGGTGTCAGTGTGGAGGCGGAGTGGGGCAGTGTGGTGCCCGCGGACCAACGTGACGCGGTGTTGGGGGCGGGTTGGGAACAATCGGGCGACTTGACCAAGGACGGCAAGGCGGACGTGTTGGGGGTGACCGTGGCGGGGAAACTGCTGATGTACTCTGGCAAGGGTGATGGGACGTTCAACACTGCTTTGGAGGTGGGACGGGGATGGTCCGGGGTGGACTTGGTGGCGGGAGCCGATCTGGATGGCGACGGGGCCAGCGACATCGTGGGCGTGACGGCCGCCCGGAGCGTTCTGTTCTACAAGGGCAAAGGCAATGGCGGTTTCGCGGCTGCCAAGCAGATCGCGACGGGATGGTGATTCCGTGACGAGCCAGTCCAGTACCACGGAAGTGGACGCGGCTAGTGGGGGCCGGCGGCGACCGCCGCGGAGCCAGTGGCTGCCGTCACTGGTGGGCAGCATTGTCGCCTGGCTGCTGGTTGTGGGCTGTGTGGTGTTCGAGAGGTACTACCACCACCGCGCCGACGTCTTCCCCTTCTGCAAGACCGACTCGGCGGAGGGCTGCCCCACCGGCCAGCGTGAGCCACTAGGGGTGTTTGGCGATGACCTGATGTCCACCATGGTGCTGGTTCTGGTTGTCTGCCTGGTCTTGGGCATTGTGGCGGCCAGGTGCACCGTTGCCTGCGTCCGCCAGTTTGGCGTGATTGACCGCTACAGGATCCGGACCACCAAGGCCTTCAGCGGGGCCGCCGCGATCCTGGCACTCCTGATCGCACTTGAGACAATCTTCAGTACCTTCCTGACTATGTCCTGGCCCAGGTAGCGGGCGGCCCAGCAACCTGCCAACACGTCGGCTCACCCTGGCCCGCTCACCGCTGGGGTGCAGTGCCCTGCCGGTGGCTCGGACCGGGGTTAGTTCAGGGTGGTCCCCGATGGCGCACGGGCGGCCCGGCCTGGCAGGATGGTGACCATGGCAGTGGTTCAGATTGTGTATGGCTCCAAGTGGGGCGGCACCAAGGGTTTGGCGGAGATGATCGGCGCTGAACTGACCAAGCGCGGCGACACCGTAACGGTGGCCGATGCCGCGGGGGCCAGTTTGGACCCGGCAGCTCAGGCCGTGATCGTAGCCGGGGCCCTGCGCAGCGGCGGCTGGCACAAGGCCGCCGCCGGCTTTGTCAAGCAGAATGCGCAGGCCCTGCGGGGGCTGCCAGTGTGGCTGGTTTCGTCCGGACCGCTAGATGATTCGGCCGCCCAGCGGACCTTGCCGCCAATGCCGTCGGTGGCCAAACTGGCCCAGTCGGTCAGCGCCCGCGGTTGCGTCACGTTTGGCGGCGTCTTGGATGAGAACGCGACCGGCTTGATCGCCAAGTCCCTGATCCGGAGCGGCAAGGGCGGCGACTTCCGGTCCCCGCACCAGATTGCCGCCTGGGTGGACACCATCGAGAAGGACCTGCCCCACTAAGACTGGTGGCGGCGGGCCCCGGCGGCCCGGCTGAGCGTTAGAACTTGAACAGGGCTTCCATCGGGTCGCCGGCCCCCGGCGGCGGGGTGATGCTGGCCCAGACCGCCAGCGCGGTGTCTTCCGGCACGGTTGATGTAGCTTGCCAGGAGACGGACAGCCCGGCTCCCAACTGCGCCGGGTAGACCCCGTCATAGCAGTCGACCATGCCGGCTTCTTCGCAGTTTGACTCCGCCACGAACGATCCGTCTAGCGCCTTGAGGCGCCATTCGACGTTGTAGACCTGGTCCGCCGCCAGGTCCACCCAGTCCTCGGCCGTCTCATTCTTGACCGTCACGATGTAGTCAACAATGTAGAAGCCCTCCACCACGTTGCCTTCTTCATCCTGCAGGTCGCGGGTGGTCAGGGTGGAAACCTCGACCGTGATGTCACCCACCTGGCAGATCGAATCGGCCAGCAGGTCGGCGCACGGGCCCACCACCGCTAGGGGCGTGGCCGCCGCCGTGGGTTCTGCGCTGGTGGTGCTTGAGGCCGTCACCGTCACCGTAGCAACAGGCGACTCCTCACCGTCACCACTGCACGCCGCCAACCCCACCGCCAAGCCGCCGGCCAGGGCAAGAGCCATCACCCCACGGGCTGGGCAGCCGGGTTGAACAGGCATGGCGAGGCGGCGACGCATGTGAGCACTCCTTTGTGAGCGGCGGACAAGTGGGCAACAGTATCTCACCGCCACCTGGGACGAGCGCCATCGGCGGTAAGCCCTTGACCTGCGGCGACGGGTGGCCGCCGATGTCGCCCGGTCCCGGTGCCCGGTCGCAGGCAGACGGGCCGCACCGGTTCCCGGTGGCTTGGCTCAACCACGGCGGGACGCTGGTCATCAGGTTTCAAGTGTCCACGGCCAGTAAGGCTACAGTGCCTTACCTCTGGTAGTGTCTAGGCCATGCCAACACTGACCATCACTGCCAAGGGCCAATTGACGTTGCGCCGCGAAGTGCTAGACCATCTTGGCCTCCGGCCTGGCGACAAGGTGGCGGTCGAAATGGGTCCCGGGCGGACGGTGACGCTGGACCCGGCCCCGGCCGAACCAGGGCTGGATCTGTTCATTGGGTCATTGGCGGGGCGGTCACCCAGGCGGGCCAGCCTTGAAGACATTGCCCAGGCTGCCAGCGACGGCTGGGCGGGCGGGCGCGCCTGATGGTCAGCATTACGGCCGACACCAACGTCTTGGTCCGGCTGGCCACCTTGGATGACCCAGACCAGGCGGCAGCGGCCAAGGTAGCGGTCAACCAGGCGGACTTGATAGTTGTGCCCCTGCCCGTGCTGTGCGAGTTGGTTTGGGTCCTCAAGAGTTTCTACCGGCTAAGCAGGCATGACATCGCGGAAGCCGTCAGGCGCCTGGTGGCTAGCGAGAAGGTCAAGGCCAACCTCCCCGCAATCAAAGCTGGCCTGGCACTGCTGGAAGCCGGCGGCGACTTCGCCGACGGAGTGATTGCCCACCTTGGCGCGACGGACGGCGCGCCCACTTTCGTGTCCTTCGACCAGGCGGCCTGCGACCTCCTTGGCCAACAGGGGTATCAGACGCACCTCCTGGCAGCGGACCCCAACACCAAAGCTTGAGTGGACACACCCACCCACCGTGTGGTCTCGCCAAGCGAGCACCATCGGCGGTAAGCCCTTGACCTGCGGCGACGGG
>JAISTN010000027.1 GCA_031272565.1 Bifidobacteriaceae bacterium | reverse complement strand
ATACCACCACAGCCAGGGCGGCGAACATGCGCCGGCGCCGGGCGGCCAAGGCCCGCAGTTCGGCAATCTCAATCTCGGTGGGGGCCTGGCGCAGGCGGAGATGTTCGGCCGCGGTGATGCGGCGGTCGCGCCGTAAAGCCCGGGCCTCGCGCGCGCTGAGCTGGAGCGGCCTCAAGGAGCGGCGGGCCGCCCGGGCGGTGCGGGCCGCCAGGCGCCGGCTGGCGAAAACCCGGCCGGGCCGGGCCAGCACGGCTACGGGGGCGGCCAGTTCCGCCGCCGCCAGCCGGAAGTCCTTGGTGGCTAGCCGCCAGAAGAAGCGCCCGATGGCGCTGGCGATGGCCGCCACCGTCACTAGCGGCAGGGCCCAGACCGGCCCGTGCACTAGCTGGGTGAAGATCAAGGCCCGGCGGCGCGGAGCGAAGGAGGCGGCCGGGTTGGGTTCGCGCCGGGCCTGCGCCTTGGTGGAGCCGGAGGCGTGCTGGCCGCTGCAGGCACCCCGCCGGCCGGACCGCCCAGTGGGGCGTAAGCCCAGGTAGGAGGCCTTTTCGTGGCCCATCACGGCCTCCGGGGCGACCACCACCCGGTAGCCTGCCAGGCGGGCCCGGCGGCTCAGGTCCAGGCCGTCGCGGTAAGGCCCCAGGGCCGGGTCCAAGCCGCCCAGGTGACGCCAAGCGGCCAAGCGCACCAGCAGGCCGGCGGTGCCCACCGCCAGGACGTCATCGTTGGCGTCGTATTGGCCCTGATCCAGTTCGCCGTTGTCGCCGTTGGCCAGCCGCCGGCCAAACGGCGTGGTGCTGCAGCCCACCTCTTCCAGCAGGCGGGGGTCTTCCGGCCGGACCTGTTTGGGGCCGGCCAGGGCCACGGACGGGCCCAGTTCCAGGGCAGCGGCCAGGGCCTCCAGGGCGCCGGGTTCTGGGTAGCAGTCGTCATGTAGCAGCCACAGGAACGAGTCGACGCCGGCGGCATCGGCGGCCGTACCTTGCAGACCGGCCCCGTCCAGGCCGGCCGTTGCCAAACCGCCCGCCACCGCCTGGCCAAAGTTCTTGGCTTTGGGGGCTGCCACCACCTGAAGCGTGGCGGCGGTCAGGCCGCACATCAGGGCCATTTCTTGGACTTCCGCCACCGCCGCCTGGTCGGTGCAGACCAACAGCGTAGTTTCGGCCGGCCGGGTTTGGCGGGCCAGGCACCATAGGGCCTGTGGCAGGTAGGGCGAGCGCCCGCCGGTCACAACGACGGCTGTGACTTGCGGGCGTGGACGGGTCTGGTAGGCAGCGGTCACGAGCGCCTACAGGGAGCGGCGCTGCTTCAGCTTGCGGCGCTCGCGCTCCGAGTAGCCACCCCAAATGCCAAACCGCTCATCGTTGGCCAGGGCATAGTCCAGGCACTCCGCCCTGACATCACAGGACGAGCAGACCTTCTTAGCTTCCCTGGTGGACCCGCCCTTCTCCGGGAAGAAGGCCTCTGGGTCGGTTTGCGCGCACAGGGCGCGCTGCTGCCACTCCAAGGGTCCGCCGTCACCTTCGACGCCGAACAGTGGCAGGACGGTTGAACGAGGGTCGATCACACCAGACTCGAAGGTGAGGGCGCCGTCCCCCAGCACATTCCACACAAGCAGGCTCCTTGCTACACGGCGACCCTGACTAGGTCACGATTGCGAATCACACTGATGAAATTACACGCGTGTCACCGCGACAAGTCAAGCTGGATGAGGTAATTGGAGGCCTGAACCAGGTGAGACAAGCATCACACGGCCCTGTCCGCGCCACGACATAGGACTTTCGGCCGCCATCGCGAACAAACCTTGACCTCTTGAGACATGCATCACACCGTAGTCAGTGAAGGCCGTCAGTTGGCCCTCCAGCACCAAGGCGATGCGCGGACCGGTGAAGGAAGACTCGTAGGTGCCGCCATCCATGCGGATGTCGGCCAACTGGAAGATGCCCGATGGCGGCCGGATCACCCGGGCCGCCCCCTCCCGCACCACCGCCGGGCGGACCGGCACCTGGTTTGAGAAGTCGACCATCTCCAGCACCTGCTCGGTGTCGACATGCTTAGGGGTGAAGCCGGCCCGCAGCACGTTATCGGACGGCGCCATCACCTCCACCCCCAAGCCCCGCTGGTAGCTGTGCAGCACGCCCGCCGGCAGGTAGACCGATTCGCCGGGCGCCAGCGAAACGTGGTTCATCATCAGGACCACCGCCAAGGCCCGGTCCTGGGGGTAGCGCTTGGCCAGGGTGACCGGCAGCGCATAGGCCGCTGGGTCGTCCGTGGTTTGGCCCACCATCCGCCGGCAGGCCTGGACAAAGCTGGTGATCGCCTCCGGGCCAGCTTCGGGCCCGGCCAGGGCGATGGCCAGCGCGCGCTTGAGCCCCTCGCGGCCGGTGCCGGACAGGGCCTCCAGGAGCGCCCCAGCCAGAGTTGATTGCGACACCAGGGGGGCCAGCGCCGCCCGGATCACTTCCGGGCGCCTGAAGCCAATCAGGGCCTCGAAGGAACTGAGCGCGTAGAGCATCTCCGGCTTGGGGTACGGGTCCTTGTAAGAGCGGTCTTGGGCGTCAATTGGAATGCCGGCCGCTTCCTCCCGGGCGAAGCCCAAGCGGGCCTGCTCCGGCGATGGGTGCACCTGCAGCGACAACGGGTGCGCGACGCCCAACACCTTGAGCAGAAAGGGCAGTTCGGTCGCCTCTGGGTCACCCAGCGTGGTGGCCGGATCGCGGGCTATGACGTCCCGCAGCGAGATGCCCTGGTCTTCTTCACCCCGGCCCACCCGGGCCGAACCGGAACTGTGGGCGCCCAGCCAGACCTCGGCCACCGGGGTGCCGGTCTGGGGCAGGCCCAGCAGGTCCGGGATGGCTGTCGGTGAACCCCAAGCGTAGGGCCTGACAACATGGTCCACTCGCAGCACGGCCATGAGTCTAGCGGACCGGTTCGGGCCGCCCGGGCTGAACCGGCTGGTTCAAGCCGTAGGCGTAATCGCTGGTGGGTTGGGTTGACGCCGGGGTCGGTGCGCCGGGTGGCCATCCGGCACCACGGGGTTAGGAACC
>JAISTN010000025.1 GCA_031272565.1 Bifidobacteriaceae bacterium | reverse complement strand
ATCCAGCCCAGCCGCACCAGTGGCGTCAAGGCGGCCAGCGCCAGGCCGGCCCCAAAGGTGGCCAGGCAGCCGTACGCCACCGGATGCTTGCCTCGCCGCCGGGGCAGCCGCTGGGCCATGGGCTGTGGCTGACGTTGGGGTTGCGGGGTCTGCCGGGCCCCCCGCCCAGGCCGGGGCCGCGCGCTGCGATCGGGCGACCTGGTCATACCAACCAGGCTAAGACCCCATCACCGGTCATCCCGTGATTGCCCCGCACCGCGCGCCGCCAGCGGGCCGTGGCCCCGGAGGGGATCAGGCCGGCTCCATCAGGCGGCTGGGGCCTAGGTCACCAATCTCGATGGGGGGTGGGTCGCCGCAGACCAAGGCCGCCAAGGTCTTGGCCCACAAGGGCGCGAAGGTGAAGGCGTAGGTGCCACCGGCAACGAACAACCCGGCGGCCCCGGGCATCTGTCCAATCAGCGGCATTTCGTCTGGGGTGGCCGCCAGTGGGCCGGCCCAGGTGCGCAGTAGGCGTAAGTGACGCAACATCGGTACCACCCTGGCCGCCTCGGCCAGATTGCCGGTCAGGGAAGCCACGGACGGCTCCGACCGGCCCGTCAAGTCCATCTTCAGTGCCGGCCAGCCGCCGCCAATCAAACAGTTGCCAGCTACCACCTGTTTGACCGACAGGCCGCGGCCAATGTGCTGCACCAGGTGCGGCAGCGGCCGGTCAGACCGAGTTGTCACATGCATCTGAATCGCCAGTGGCTTCATCGGCAAGTTCAGCCCTGCCAGCCGGCAGACCGGGGTGAGCCATGGTCCAGCTACGTTGACCACCGCGGCACAACCCCAGGTATCACCGCCGGCCACCACCTGCCAGCCGCTACTGGTGGCGGTCAGAGCCGTCACCTGGTGGTGGTGTAGGACCGCTGCTCCCAGGCGTTTGGCCGCTGCCAGCCAGGCCGGGGCGGCCAGCAAGGGGTTGGCATAGCCGTCGGTTTCACACCAGGTTGCGGCGATGATCGTTGGGCCAAGCTCACTCATGGCCGCCCGTGCCTCATCTCCGGTCAAGATGCGAGTCGGCAACCCGGCGGTCTTCTCCCAGACTGCCTTTTCGGTCAGTTGCGCCAGGTCAGCCTCGGTTTCGGCCACCATGAAACCGCCGGTCCGGCGCACCTCAAAATCGGCTCCCACCTCGTCTTCCACGTTGTCCCACAGCCGCGATGACGCCGCTTGCAGTGGCACCAACCGTGCCGAGTTCACCGGCACGTCCTGGCCTGGCCGCCGGGTGTGGATGGCTTGGATGTGAAGGTTGCCGGCCGTGGTGCCGGACCCTTCGCGGTTGGGCACCCCGCGCTCCAAGACCGCCACCTGCAAGCCGCGCTGGGCCATTTCGAAGGCGGCCGCGGCGCCCAGCACGCCGGCTCCGATCACCACGACATCGGCCCGCTGGCTCATGCCTCAACCTTGGCTAGGGCATCAACCGGCACCGGGCGCAGCGGCATCCGGGCAGTCAGCGATGAGGCCGGCTCACCGGCCAGGGCGGCTAGAGCCACGCCGCAGGCCCGGCCCTGGCACAAACCCATGCCCGCACGGGTGGTCTGCTTGACGGCCGCGGCGTCCTGGCCGGTCTGAGCGATCGCCGCCCGGACAGCGCCGGCACTGACGCCTTCGCACCGGCAAAGCTGGGCCGAATCGGGTAGGGCTGCCGCCAACCGGCGAGCCAAGTGACTGGGTTGCGGGTAGAGCCTGGCGGCCAACTCGCCAAATCGTTCTGCCCGCCGCTTGGCCCGCCTCAGTGCAGCAGTGCCAGGCACCACTGCACCCAGTTGATCGGCCAGGACAGCGCCAGCGACCAAGCGGCCCTCCACCAGGGCGGCTTGAACCCCGCCGATGCCGGTCACTTCACCGGCCGCGTAGAGGCCGGGGACGCTGGTCCGGCCATCGCTGTCGATCACCGGGAACAAGTCGCCCGAGGCGGAGTCGGTTGCCATGTCTGCCCCCAGCAGGCGGAACAGTTCGGTCTGCGGCCGGAAACCGTAGCCGACACAGAGTGTGTCGGTCTCCAGCGCCAGGCTTTCGCCATCGGGGCGGCGGCAGGCGGCCAGGCTGATGCGTTCGAGTTGACCATCAGGATTGCCCTGGGCGGCGATCACAACATGACCCTGAATCAGGCGCACACGTTGGCGGGCCAGGGTTGCCAGGGCGCCGCCCAGTTGGATCAACCGCCCTGGGTACCGGGCGGCGCGCAGCGATCCCAGCCGTGGGCTGTAGGGATGCCCGGCTTCCACGACCGCTACCACCTGCCCGCCGGCGCGCACGATGGCGGCCGCGGCAGGCAACAGCAATGGGCCGGAGCCGGCCACGACCACGCGCCGCCCCACCGCGGTGGCCTCCACGCCAGCCAAGTGGGCGGCCAGGCCAATCGACACCACCCCGGAGTGCTGCCACCCGGCGAAGGGAAACTGCCGCTCGAAGGAGCCGGTCGCTACCACAATCGAGGCTGCCTCAACCGCCCTGACTCCCGCACCCTCAGTCCAGGTCCAGAGCCGGTTGGACTCGGCGCCCCAAACGGAGGTGGCACTCATGCACTGGACCCCAGCCTGGCCAGCTTCCTCGATCAGGCGGCGTCCTTGCGGGCGGTGGTCACCCAGCCGGGTCCGCAGGGCGGCGGAGCGCTGGCGGAAGTACTGGCCGCCCATGGCGGGTTGTTCATCGATCAGGATGGTCCGCAAACCAGCGCGGGCCAGCGTTGTGGCCGCCACCAGGCCGGCCGGCCCGCCGCCAACCACGGCCGCATCGGCCGTCAGGCCGCCGGCGGTCACGGCGGTCCGCCTGGTCGGTCGAGTCTCAGGCCAGGCGTGGCGGCGGCCAGGCAAGCCCTGACCCATGGTTGGCCATCCACTGTCGCCCGGCATTCCCAGCACACTCCCATGCCGCAGAAGGCGCCTCTGGGCTCGCCTGTCACCGGGTTGGAGTTCCACCAGGTGATGCCGCTGGACCTGAGGGCGGCGGCCAGGCTGAGGCCGGCGGGCACCTCAAGCGGATCACCATCGACCAGGATGGTGATGGTCCGGCCACCGGCGGTGGGCGCCATCGGGCTTCCTTCCGGATTGGGGCTTCAAGTTTGCCATGCAATCGATACCATAGTATTGCATGCAACCGGTCGGCCAATGACCCGGCCATCTGACTGCCCGTCCTATCGCAGTGGGACGCAGGATCCCCGTCTCACCAACTGGGCCCCCACCCAATAGGCCCTGGCCGCGGCTCGGCTGCCCTCGCGGCCGGCCAGTTGGTCCAGCAGCAGGTCTACCGCTAGTTCAGCAATCGACGGTGCGCCGTTGTCGACCACCGAGATGGGTGGCTGCCACAACTCGAGTATCGGCATGTCCTCATAGCACAGCAGAGACAGATCCTCCGGCACCCGGACGCCTGCCGCCATCAACGTTGGTAGCACGCCAAAGACGGCCTCGTGATTGGCGGCGAACAGCGCCGTCATGCCACCGGCCGCCAAGAGCGATTGCGTGGCCTCGACACCGAACTCCTTGGTGAACGGACCACGCTGAATCAAGGCCGGGTCTGGGCTCAAGCCGTACGATTCCAAGGCATCGGTGTAGCCGCGCAGGCGTTCCCGCCCAGAATCGGCGGTGTCAAGGGCCCCAACCAGGCCAATTCGGCGATGTCCCAGTTCCAGCAGGTACCGGGTGCCTTCATAGGCGCCTTCGCGGTCGTTGGCCAGCACGGTGGGTGAGGCACTGTCCCGGGATGACCGGATGACGTTGACCAGGGCGATGCCATCACGTTGGAGTTGGTTGGTGGTGGCGGCGTTCTGGCCGGTACCAACCAGGATCACGCCGTCCACGCCGTGGTCCGCCAGGGCCTCCAGCAGGGCCTTCTCTGCCTTCGGTTCGCCATCGGTGGTGCCCAGGATCAACTGGTAACCGGCGTGCGCCAGTTTCCGCCCCACCACTTCGGCAATGACGTGGAAGGAGACATTGAGCAGGTTGTTCAGCACCAGGCCCACCAGGTGGGACGAGCCCGAGCGCAAGGTCCGCGCGGCTTGGTTGGGGCGGTAGCCAATCTGCTGTGCTACCGCGCTCACCTTGGCCCGGGTGGCCTCGGAAATCAGGGGGGAACCGCGCAGGGCGCGCGAGGCCGTCGACATTGACACGCCAGCCTGTTCGGCCACGTCGCGCATGGTTGCTGTCATGGGTTACTCCTTAAGAAAAGGCCGCCTCTCATCCATACCACGGAAGCAGGCTTGGCACAATCGTTTGCACCAGCCTGGCTTAGATCGGCCGTGGCGCTGGGGTCGCCCATGGCCCGGAGTTCTTGGCTGGCCACGCCTTGAACGGCCAAAGGAGCAGGTGTCAGGCCCGGAAATTCCTGATTAACAACTCGTTGCCTCAGCCGATCCGGATCAGACGACATGCAACACTAATGCAATCGACAGGCATTCCAGCCCGCCCCAGCAAGGAGACAACGACATGGATCGCCCCGGCGTCAAGTGGTCCGGCTATTGGCCGGCCGCGCCGACTCCGTTCACCAGCGAAGGGGCCCTTGACGAAGCCGCCTTGCGGGCCCTGGTGGAGTTGTACCTGGGCGAAGGTGTGCATGGCATTTTGCTGAACGGCTCAACCGGGGAGTGGTTCAGCCAAACCCCGCCAGAGCGGCGCCGGGTGGCGGAGATTGGCGTGGCCGCCGCCGCAGGTCGCTGCCCCGTGGTCATTGGCGTTTCGGCCTTCACCGCTAAGGAAGCCGCCGAACTGGCCATTCACGCCCAGCGGGCCGGGGCCGATGGCGTCTTGGCCACCCCGCCACCGTACGTGCACCCCACCGCGGACGAGATTGTCGAGTTCTACCGGGCCGTCACCGCCGCCACCGACCTGCCCTTCATGGTCTACAACTGGCCCCGCGGGGTGGTGGTCGACCTGGCCCGTTTGCCCGGAATGATGGAGCGCCTGGCAGCGCTGCCCCAGGTGGCGGCCATCAAGGATTCGACCGGCGACTGGTCCGCCATGGCCTCGACCGTGGAGGCGGTAGCCGGCCAGGTCAGGGTCTTTGGTTCGTTCATCCACCGGCGGGGCTTGGCCCTGCTCCGCGGCCTGGGCGGCGATGGCGCCATCGACGGTGGCGGGCTGGGCGCTCGTTTCGCCGTGCCGTTCTTCAACGCCGTGGCGGCTGGCGACTGGCCGGCCGCCGCCACCTGGGCCGACCGGTACCAGCAGGTCTCCGGCCAACTGGTGAACCCCGACTACGCCGGGCGCTTCGCCTCGCCCATCAGCCAACTGAAGGCGGCCATGGCGCTGCTGGGCCAGCCCGGTGGCACGGTCCGGCCGCCGCTCTTGCCGCTCACAGACCCCCAGGCGTTGGCAGCTATCAGCGTCATCCTGCAGGCCGCGGGATTCAGCCTGGCGGCGACTCCACGTGTCCTTCAACCAACCTCCAGTTCCTTAGAGGAGGCGTAATGCGCAACACCAATCAGTTGGCGCCCCGGCCGGGCATGGCCGGGCATCCCGCGGCCCTCTGGCTGACCGGCGGCACGGTGGTTGACGTGGTCACCAACACGACCCAGCCGGGGCTGAACGTGGCGCTGGCCGATGGCGTCATCAGCGCTGTCACCTCCGCTCAGCCACCGGCTGAGGCCACGGTGGTGCCAATCAACGGCCGGTTCGTCCTGCCAGGCCTGGTCAGCGTCCACACCCACCTGACCATCGTCTATC
Source organism: Bifidobacteriaceae bacterium (assembly GCA_031272565.1). Lineage (GTDB taxonomy): Bacteria > Actinomycetota > Actinomycetes > Actinomycetales > WQXJ01 > JAISSX01. The sequence goes on along the minus strand of JAISTN010000025.1, from coordinate 7,416 downwards.
CCTTTGAACAGACCGATGTCCATGAAAGCTCGGCCGCCAGTGCCCTCCGGGCCGCCAGCCGCGCCCGGGACGCCATCCTGGCCGGCGTCACCACGGTCAGGACCCTGGACGAACAGAACCGGGCCGATATTGAACTGCGGGCCGCCATCGGGGCCGGCTGGAGTCTCGAAGCCCCCAGAATCGTGGCCTCCGGCCGGGCCATCGGCATCACCGGCGGGCACGGCAAGGGCCTGGCCTGCAGCTATGCCGACGGGCACGATGAATTCCTGAAGGCCGCCAGGGCCGAACTCGAAGCCGGAGCCGACCACGTCAAGGTGTTCATCACCGGCGGCATAGCCCACCAAGACGAGTCGTTCAACGGCGCCCAGATGACTGCGGACGAGATGCGAGCCGTGGTCCGCGCCGCTCAGGAGCAGGACACCTATGTGGTGGCCCACGCCGGTGGTGGGGCTGCCATCCAGGAGGCTCTGAAAGCCGGGATCAAAGCCTTCGAACACGGCTATGACCTGGACCAGACCACGGTTGACGCGATGGCCCGCCACCGCGCCTACCTGACACCCACCTTGTCCGTCACCAGTTGTCCCGACTGGATGGCCGCTCACGGCTTCACCGACTGGCAAATCGAACTCGCCATGCGGGTTCACCCCACGCACCTGGCTTCGATCCAACGCGCCTTTGGCCGGGCCGTCACTGACCCCGGCCAGCTTGATGCCGAAGGCATCCGGATTGTGGCCGGCACCGACTATCTGCCGGGCGAACCCAACGACGGCACCTCCTGCGCCGTCAAGGAGATGGAACTGCTGGAGCAGGCCGGCCTGCCAACCGGGGCGACCCTGCGGGCCGGCACCTGGGAAGCGGCTCGGTTGATCAGGCTGGAGGACCAACTGGGTTCGGTGGCCCAGGGCCTGGCCGGAGACCTGGTCATCACCAGCGAAGACCCCACCAAGACGGTCTCGGCGTTGCGCACCATCGGCACGGTGATACAGGCCGGGCGCGTCATCCGCACCGACCTTGATGCCCCCAGCGTGGCGCCAACCTGGGCTGGATGGCTGCGATGAGCGCAACCGGCACCGCCAGCCTCAAGGTGGCCGTCGACATCGGCGGCACGTTTGTCGACGCCATCGCCTACTCCCCGCAGACGGGCGAGATCAAGGTCCACAAGGTGCCAACCACCCCGGAAGCCCCCGAGAAGGGCGTCATGGCCTCTGTGCTGGGAGTAGTTGACGATCTGAGCCAGGTCGAATCCCTGGCCCATGGCACCACTCTTGGGCTCAACGCGATTCTGCAACGCAACGGGGCGGATGTCGGCATCATCACCACCAAGGGCTTTGCCGACATCCTGGAGATCGCCCGGGCGGCCATCGGCTTTGACCACATGTATGACTTCCAGTACGCCAAACCGGCGCCGCTGGTGCCTCGCCGCCACCGCCTGGGAGTGCCCGAACGGCTGGACTACCGGGGCAACGAACTGGAACCGTTGGACCAGGCGGCCCTGATCGAAGCCGGGCACTACTTGGTTGATACGTGCGGGCTGAAGTCGTTGGCGGTTTGCTTCCTGCATTCATACGCCAACCCGGCCCACGAGCGGGCGGCGGCTCGCCTGCTCCGGGCCGAGTTCCCTGGAGTCGAGGTCTCGATCTCATCCGAACTGACACGCGAATACCGCGAATACGAACGCACTTCCACGGTGGCACTCGACGCCTACATCCGGCCGATCCTGAACAACTACCTGGCCGCCCTGGAAGGCGAACTGGCGCTGGCCGGCTTCACCAAACCGCTCCACATCATGCGGTCCGGCGGTGGCGCGATGACCGCCGAACTGGCCAAACAGGCCCCCATGACGACCGTGCTGTCCGGCCCGGCCGGGGGAGTGGTAGGAGCCACCTTCTTGGCCCGGGAATTGGACCTGCCCGCCGTGCTCAGCTTTGACGTGGGCGGCACGTCGGTTGACGCCTGCGTCATTGTCAACGGCCAACCGTCCGAGGTCCACGAGGCCGAGATCGATGGCTTGCCCTTGCTGGTGCCCATCTTCGACATCAGGACGATCGGTGCCGGCGGCGGCTCAATCGCCTGGATGGACGGCGACATCATGAAGGTTGGGCCACGCAGCGCCGGCGCCATTCCTGGGCCAGTCGCCTACGGCAAGGGCGGCACCGAACCAACCGTGACGGATGCCGCCTTTGCGTTGGGCTACCTTGACCCGGCCGGCTTCCTGGACGGCCGGATGGCGGTGGACGCCGCGGCCGCCCGCGCGGCAATTGCCAGCCAAGTGGGGGCCCACCTGGGGTTCGGCGAAACCGAAGCGGCCCGCGCCGTGCTGGACATTCTGGTGGCCCGCACCGTGGGCGCGCTGCGGGAGATCACAATCGAACGCGGCCTGGACCCGCGCGAGTTCACGTTGCTGGCCTTTGGCGGCGCCGGCCCGTTGATTGGCCCCCTGGTGGCCCGGGAACTGGGGTTGGCGGCCACCTTGGTGCCGCGCGCCCCGGCCGCCTTTTCGGCCTTCGGCATGCTGATGTCGGACCTGGAATACGAGTTCGCCGCCACCGCCCTACGGCCTCTGACTGATGATGATCTGGCCACCTTGGAACCTGTCTTCGCCGAACTGCAAGAGCAGGCCGCGGCCATTCTGGAGGCGCAACACGTGGCACCTGGACAGCGCCGCTTCACCCGGACACTTGATCTGCGCTACCAAGGGCAGGAACACACCCTGTCGGTCGAAATCGAACCTGGCGCCAGCGCTCAAGCGGCCTTCGGCAAGTTTGAAGACCTGCACCGCACCCGGCACGGCCACGCCATGGACTCACCGGGCCAGATCCTGTCGGTCCGGCTCCACGCCGTCGGCCTCCAGCCTAAGCCGGGCCTGCCCAAGCTGCCTGGTCCGCCGGCGGCCGGGCCTGTCCCTGCCCAGACCAGGCCGGCCTACGACATGGCGACGCAGGACTGGACGGGTTTCGCCATCGTGAACCGGGACGACCTGCTGCCGGGCCACCGCCTGGCCGGCCCCGCCATCATCGAAGAGGGCACTTCCACCACCGTCATCTACTCCGACCAGAGCCTCGCCGTCGACGGCTACGGCCACCTCCTCATCACACCGAAGGATCCAACATGACACGCCTGGATGGCGCCACGGTCGAGGTGGTGCGGAACTATCTTGGTTCATCGGCGGAGCAGATGCGGCGGACCCTGGTTCGCTCGGCCTTCAACCCCGTGATCTACGACGTGCTGGACTTCGGCATTTCCATCTACGACTCCGACCAGCGGCTGATGGCGGAAGCGGCCGGCATCACCCATTTCCTGGGGGCCAACGACCGGGCCCTGGTTGAAGGTTCAGCCTATGTCGGCATCGACAACATGAAACCGGGCGATGTCTACATCCTCAACTACCCCTATTGGAGTGGCGCCCATGCCTACGATGCGATGTTGTTCGCGCCGGTCTACGCCCAGGGCCGGGCACGGCCGGCCGCCTATCTGGCCGTCAGGGCACATTGGATGGACTTGGGAGCCAAAGACCCTGGGTACGTCCTTGATTCCACCGAACTGCACCAAGAGGGCCTGATCTTTCCTGGCACCAAGATCGTGGCCGGCGGCGAAATTGTGCGTGACATCACCGAACTGATCAGGTTCAACTCCCGCCTGCCGGACCTGACCCTGGGCGACTTCCACGCCCAACTGGCGGCCCTGCGGGTGGGCGAACGCAACCTGCACCAGATGTGGGACAAGTTCGGTATCGACGTGGTGGAAGCGGCCGTGTCACAGGTGATCGAACACGGCGAACGGGTCGCCCGGGCGGCCGTGGCGGCGTTGCCCGATGGCGAGTGGACGGCCATCGACTACCTGGACGACGACAACATCACCGACGACCTGATCGAGATGCGCTGCAAGGTGACCATCGCGGGCGACCAGATGGTGGCTGATTTCACCGGTTCGGCGGCTGCCGTGCCGGGCCCCGTCAACCTGCCGATCGGGGCCACCGAAGGGATCGTCAAGTCATCATTCAAGGCCTTCACCACCCCCAACGAGGCCGCCAACCACGGCCATTTCATCCCGTTGACGGTGATCGCTGAACCCGGTTCCATCTTCCATGCCCAGTACCCCACCTCCACTTTCACCCAGTGGAGCGCCATCGTTGCCGTGGAACTGATCCACAAGGCCCTGGCCCAGGGCCTGAGCACCATGCCGGCCTCATCCGGCGGCGACGAGCCGGGCTTCATGGCGGTCGGTTTTGATCCCCGGGTGGGCCGCGACTACGTGGTGTCCAACAACGAGGGCATCGGCTGGGGCGCCACACCGACGCACGATGGCGGCAACGCCCAGCAGCACTGTTCGCAGACCACCGTGCGGAACACCCCAATCGAAGTGTTGGAGCACAAGGCGCCGCTACTGCACCGCCGGGTCGAGTTGATCACGGATTCGGCCGGCGCCGGCCGCCACCGCGGTGGCGTGGGGGTGCTGCGGGAAGTCACCTACACCCATCCCGGCGAGGTGCTGAGCATGAAGAAGAAGACCAAGACCCGGCCGTGGGCGCTGGACGGCGGCTTGGAACCAGAACCCAGCGAAATGGTGCTCTGGCCCGGCACACCCCAAGCCAAGCGGGTGGGCATGTACCGGGCGTGGATGGAGCAGGGTGCCTCGTTTATCAACCGCACAGCCGGCGGCGGGGGACACGGCAACCCGCTTGACCGCGACCCGGCTGCGGTGGTGGAAGACGTGCTGGACGGCTATGTCAGCCCGGCCGCCGCACGTGACGTTTACGGCGTGGAGGTCGGAACCGACGGTTCCTGGCAACCAACTCCGGCCCGGTCCCTGCGCTCACGTGAGCCCTGACGAAAGGTAATCCCACAATGAACACTCCAAGCCTCAAGCCCGGCATCGGGCAGACCTCAAAGAACCGGCGCCGCGGCCCCGTGGCGCTGCTGGTGGCAGCTTCGCTGGCCCTGGCCGCCTGCGGCGGCGGGGGTGGTGACGACAGCGCCAGCGGCGGTGCCACTGGCAGCACCGATGTGGCCGGCCCCAGCGGCGGCGAGGTGAGCCGCGACACGTCGCTGATCATCGCCGAAAACGAGCCCCCGGCCACCTTTGATCCCCTACAGGCGGACAATTCGACCGTCGACGAGGTTGTGATCCCCGCCTACGATTCGCTCTTCACCTACGACGCCGCGAAGGCCCTGACCGGCGTGCTGGTGACCGACTGGCAGGTGTCGGAGGACGGCTTGACGGTGACCTTGACCCTGCGCGACGACGTCACCTTCCATGACGGCGCCAAGTTGACCGCGAACGACGTCAAGTACACCTTCGACCGGATTGTCCGGCTGGGTGCCGGGGTGGCTTCCTACCTGACCTCTTATGAGTCATCTGAAGCCACCAGCGACACCGAGTTGGTCATCACCCTGAGCCAGGCCGACGCGGTCTTTCTGCCGTCGTTGACCAGGGTTTATGTGCTCAACTCGGCTCTGGTCGAGGCCAACGCGGGCGACGATGACGGCCAATCATGGCTGGCCTCCAACGACGCCGGTTCGGGTCCCTACGTCTTCAAGGACTACAAGTCGAACCAGTCCGCCACCTTCGAACGGTATGAAGGCTATTGGGGTGGGTTTAGCGGCCAGGCCCAGACGGTGCAATTCCAGTACCTGTCGGACCAGGCCACCCAGAAGGCTGCGCTTGAAGGCGGGGACATCGACATCGCCATGGACATTGCGCCGGCCGATTGGGCCAGTTTCGAGGCGGCGGCTGGCTTCACCGTCAACAAGGCCGACACCAACGTGGCTCTCTACGTCTTCTTCGACATGGACAACGAGGTGACCGCCAACGCTGCCCTACGTGAGGCCATCGCCTATTCCTACAACTATCCACAGCACATTCAGGACATTTTGCTGGGAGCGGGCACTGCCTTGGTTGGGCCGCTGCCCAGCGGCATGCAGTGCTTCACCGAGGTCCCGCAACCCACCTATGACCCGGACAAGGCGAGAGAGATTGTGGCGGCCAACGGCCTGGAGGGCACCACGGTCACCATGACCTACCTTGAGGCAACCACGGAAATGGAGCAGGCCGCCACCTTGCTGCAGTCGAATATGGCCGATGTCGGGTTGACACTTGAGGTGCAGGCCGTCACCTATCCCACCTACGCGGAAATGGCCGCCAAGGCGGAGACGCGCCCGCAACTGGGCATGATCTACGCCTTCCCCGCCTTCCCGGACGCCAGCGCGATCCTGTACCAGAACTTCAACTCGCAGTTCATTGGCGCCCAGAACTGGGGCGGCTACGTCAACGCCGAGGTGGACAGCCTGACCAACCAGGCCCAGACGGAGTCCGACCAGACAGCCCGCTGCGCGGCCTACGCCACGGTCCAAGAACAGATCGCCAGTGACTTCGTCAGCCTGAACCTGGCCAACTCCCAGATCGTGTCGATCATGGCGGACCGAGTCCAGGGCTACCAGTACCGGTCCTGGCACCACCAGACCGTCGATGTCTACGCGATCACCGTGAGTTGACGGCTGCAAGCAGTTGACCGTCCTGGGCGGTCGCGGCTAGGGAGGAGACACCATGCGCCTGTTGGCTCGCCGGTTGGCGCTGTCGGTGGTGGTCTTTTTCGGCCTAGTCGCGACCGCCTTCGTGCTGGTCCAGATCTTGCCGGGCGATCCGGCCCGGGCCGCCGCCGGCCGTTTGGCCAGCGCCGAGCAGGTTGAGGCGATGCGGGTCAAGATGGGCCTTGACCAGTCGATCCCCCAGCAGTTCGTGGCCTACCTGGGACGGGTCCTGCGCGGCGATCTAGGCAATTCCGTGTTCACCCACCGGGCCGTGCTGGACGACATCGGCGAGGTACTGCCCAGTTCCCTTGAACTGGCACTGGCCGCCATGGTCTTGAACATCTGCATCGGCGTGCCACTCGGCGTGATCGCGGCCTACCGCCGTGGTTCGCCGGCCGACCTGGCCACCCGCCTGGTGGCGATCACCGGCGCGACCCTGCCCGTCTTCTGGCTCGGTCTGCTGCTGCAGTTCCTGTTCGCTTCGAAGCTGGGCTGGCTGCCGTTGTTTGGTCACCTCAGCTTTGGCGAAGACGTGCCAACCCGCACCGGCATGGTGACCTTTGATGCCTTGCTGGCCGGCGACATCGGGCTGTTCTGGTCGGCCTTGGTTCACATTGCCTTGCCGGCCGTCACCCTCGCCACGCCGTTCATCGCCGTGATCGCCCGGACGGTCCGGTCATCGATGATCACGGCGCTCGATTCGGACTATGTGATGCTGGCCCGGTCCACCGGGGCCAGCGAACCGCGGGTGGTGATCCGCCACGCGCTGCGCAACGCCCTGATCCCGGCGGTCACCATTCTGGGCATGCAACTCGGCTGGATGCTGGGGGCCACGGTCTTGGTCGAATCAACCTTCTCCCGGACCGGCATCGGCGCCTACATGGTGTCG
>JAISTN010000401.1 GCA_031272565.1 Bifidobacteriaceae bacterium | reverse complement strand
GCGGCGCGGCGTGGCGCTGGACGCGGTGGAATGGGCCCGGCGCGGCGCCGAACTGGGGGCAGGCGAGATCCTGCTTAACTCGATGGACGCAGACGGCACCACCGACGGCTTCGACCTGGTGATGCTGCGGGACGTGCGGGCGGCCGTGGAGGTGCCGCTGATCGCCTCGGGTGGGGCGGGCACGCCGGAGCATTTTGTGGCGGCGGTGGCGGCGGGGGCCGATGCCGTCTTGGCAGCCTCCGTGTTTCACTTTGGCACGTTGACGGTAGGCCAGGTCAAGGCCGCCCTGCGGGCGGCCGGTTACGAGGTGAGGTGAAATGAGCACAGTGGGGAGCACAGCGGGCGAAGTGGCCGGCGCGGGCGGCTTCGCCGCCGGCGCCGGGGCGGCGCCTTTGCCGGTGGAAGACCAACTCAAGTACAACGCGGACGGCCTGATCCCGGCGATTGTCCAGCGCCAGGGCAGCGGGGAAGTCCTGATGCTGGGCAACTTGGACCGCGAAGCGGTCCACCGCACCTTGACCACCGGTCGGGTGTGGTATTGGTCACGCTCCCGCCAGGAGTACTGGCGCAAGGGGGACACCTCCGGCCACGTCCAGTACGTCAAGGCGGTGGCGGTGGACTGCGACGCCGACACCTTGCTGGTGACGGTGGACCAGGTGGGCCCGGCCTGCCACACTGGCACCTCCAGTTGTTTCACCGGCCGCGCTGTACCGGCGGCACTGGGTGGTCCACCCGCTGGGTGAAATGGACCAGGCGCGACATCGGTAGGCTAGGAGCCATGTCCGAAGCCACCCTCTCGCCCTACGGGCCGCCACCCGGCGGCGCGGAGGCCCTGCCCGCCGCCGCGGCGGCGGGGGGTGCCTCAAGTGCTGGGGGCTTTGCCGTGCCGCCGGTGCCCAGCGCGGTGGCCGCTTCACCGTACGGCCCGCCGGCCGTAGGCCCAGCCGTCCAGCCCGTGGCGCTGCCGGTGGCCCCGGCCTACCCGCTGGCGGCGGGCTACTACCTGCCACAGCAATACGTGGTGATGCCCACCCAGACCACCAACGGGATGTCCATCGCGTCGCTCTGCTGTTCGCTGGCCGCCCTGTTCATTGTGCCGTGGCTCGGTTCCATCTTGGGGGTCATCTTTGGCGGCATTGGCCTGCACCAGACCAAGCGGAACGGCCAGAACGGCCGGGGCCTGGCCATTGCCGGGATTGTGATCGGCATTGTCGGCTTTGTCGCCTGGCTGGTGCTGTTCTGGTTCTTCCTTTTCCGGGCGGACCGCTACATCAACCCGGAGTACTACTACACCCTGTCGCTGCTGCCCCAGTGGGGGGTTGTCGCGTGACCACCGTGCTGGACCAAATCGTGGCGGGTGTCCGCGAGGACCTGGCCGTCCGCCAGGCCGCCAGGCCGCTGGACGCCTTGAAGCGGACGGCCAACGCCCGCCCGCCCGCCATCGACCCCCTGCCGCGCTTCCTGGCCTCAGACCAGGTTTCGATCATTGCGGAAGTCAAGCGGGCCAGCCCGTCCAAGGGCGCTATCGCCGACATTGCCGACCCGGCGGCGCTGGCCGCCGCCTATGAACGGGGCGGGGCGGCCGCCATCTCGGTGCTGACCGAACGGCGGCGCTTTGGCGGCTCGCTGCAGGACCTGGACGCGGTGCGCCGGGCGGTGGACCTGCCGGTGTTGCGGAAGGACTTTGTGGTCTCCAGCTACCAGGTTTGGGAGGCCCGGGCGCACGGCGCGGACCTGGTGCTGCTGATCGTGGCGGCGTTGGACGACAACGAACTGATCGGCCTGGTCGAACGCACCGTCTCGCTGGGCATGACACCCCTGGTGGAGGTCCACAACGCGGCCGAACTGGCCCGGGCCATGGACGCGGGCGCCACCTTGGTGGGCATCAACGCCCGTAACCTCAAGACTCTCAAGGTGGACACGCGAGTCTTCGAAGAGGTGGCGCCGCTGGTGCCGCACGGCATCGGGATTGTGGCCGAATCGGGCCTGCATGGCCCACAAGACCTGGCCGAATACGCCCGTTGCGGTGCCCACGCCGTGCTGGTGGGCGAATACCTGGCCTCCGCCCCCAACCCGGAACACGCCGTGGCCGAATTGGCGGCCATGGCCTCCCACCCCTCAGTAAGGCAGGAGCATGCTGGACACTAGCCCTAAGCAGTTGGAGGAGGAGTTCCCGGGGCCATATTTTGGGCCCTACGGCGGCCGGTTTGTGCCGGAGGCGCTGATCGCGGCGCTGGATGAGCTAGAAGCGGCGCACCGCTCGGCGATGGCGGACCCGGCCTTTACCGGCGAACTCGACCGCCTGCTCAGCGTCTACGCTGGCCGGCCCACCCCGCTGACGCCGGCGCCGCGGTTCGCCCAGCACGCCGGCGGCGCCACCGTCTACCTGAAGCGTGAGGACCTGGCCCACACCGGGTCGCACAAGATCAACAACGTGCTGGGCCAGGCCCTGCTGACGCGGCGCCTGGGCAAGCCGCGGGTGATCGCGGAAACCGGTGCCGGGCAGCACGGTGTCGCCACCGCCACCGCCGCCGCTCTGCTGGGCCTGGACTGCGTGGTCTACATGGGTGAAGAAGACACCCAGCGCCAGGCCCTGAACGTGGCCCGGATGCGGCTGTTGGGGGCGGAGGTGGTACCGGTCAAGGACGGCTCGCGGACCTTGAAGGACGCCATCAACGAGGCCTTGCGGGATTGGGTTACCAACGTCGAAACCACCAACTATGTCTTCGGCACCGCGGCCGGCCCGCACCCGTTCCCGGCTCTGGTGCGGGACTTCCAACGCATCATCGGTGTGGAGGCCCGCCAACAGGTCCTGGCGGCGGAGGGCCGGCTGCCCGATGCCGTGGCGGCCTGTGTCGGTGGCGGCTCGAACGCCATCGGCATCTTCAGCGGTTTCTTGTCCGATGCCGCCGTGGGGCTTTATGGTTTCGAGGCCGGCGGTGACGGGGTTGAGACGGGCCGGCACGCCGCCTCCTTGACCGGCGGCTCGCTGGGGGCACTGCATGGCGCCAAGTCCTACCTGCTGCAAGATGAGGACGGCCAGACCATCGAATCGCATTCCATTTCGGCCGGTCTGGACTATCCGGGTGTGGGCCCGCAACACTCCTACCTGAAGGACACCGGCCGGGCCACCTACCGGCCGGTCACGGACACGGCCGCCATGGAGGCGTTCCGGCTGCTCAGCCAGACGGAGGGCATACTGCCGGCCATCGAATCGGCCCACGCGCTGGCGGGGGCCATGGAACTGGGCCAAGAACTGGGGCCACAGGGGTTGATCCTGGTCAACCTGTCCGGCCGCGGCGACAAGGACGTGGAGACGGCGGCGAGGTGGTTCGGGCTGTGAATCAGACAATGGTTGGAACAGTTGGGCCGGCCATCGACCGGGCCAAGGCGGCCGGCCGGGCCGCGCTGATCGGCTACCTGCCGGTTGGTTTCCCGTCCGTGGCGGCCTCGGTGCAGGCGGCCGCCGCCATGATTGAGGGCGGCTGCGACATCGTCGAACTGGGGCTGCCTTATTCCGACCCGGTGATGGACGGGCCGGTGATCGCTCAGGCCGTGACGGCTGCCCTGGCCGGTGGCGTGCGGGTCGATGACACCTTCCGGGCGGTCCAAGAACTCAGCCCGCTGGGCGCGCCGCTGCTGGTCATGACCTACTTCAACCCGGTGTTGCGCCGGGGGGTGGAGCGGTTCGCCGGGGAGTTGGCGCAGGCCGGCGGGTCCGGGCTGATCACGCCGGATCTGATCCCGGATGAGGCGGCGGAATGGTTGGCGGCCTCCGATCAGTATGGGTTGGACCGGGTGTTCCTGGTGGCGCCTTCTTCATCCGAGCGGCGGCTGGCTTTGACGGCCGCCGCCTG
>JAISTN010000374.1 GCA_031272565.1 Bifidobacteriaceae bacterium | reverse complement strand
CGGCCGGCGGCATCAACGGCTACCGCAACGTGGTGTACTTCACGCAGTGGGGTATCTACGAGCGCAACTATCAGGTGGCCGATCTGAAGAAGACGCTCGGGGACAAGGTGACCCACGTCAACTACGCCTTCGAGAACATCTCCCACAGCACCCTCAAGTGCTTCGCGGGGGTCAACAAGTCCACCGCCACGGGCGTGGACGAGGCCGGCGACGCCTGGGCCGACTACGGCCGGTCCTACTCCGGCGACCAATGGGACACCCCGATGAAGGGCAACTTCGGCGAGCTCAAGCGGCTCAAGAAGGACAAGCCCAACGTCAAGGTGCTTATCTCGCTGGGCGGCTGGAGCTTCTCGAAAGAGTTCTCCCGCGCCGCCGCCACGGACGAGAGCCGCAAGGCGTTGGTCTCGTCGTGCATCGATCTGTTCATCAAGGGCAACCTGCCGCCGAGCCAGGACGCCACGGGCGGCAAGGGTGTGGCCCGCGGCATCTTCGACGGCTTCGACCTGGACTGGGAGTGGCCGGGCTCCGACAAGGGCAACGTGGGCAACTCGGTGGACTACGAGCGCGACGCCCTCAACCTCAAACTGCTGGCCAAGGAATTCCGCTCCCAGCTCGATGAGTACAGCCTGATCAGCGGCAAACGCTACGAGCTCTCGGCCTTCCTGCCGGCCAACCCCGCCATCATCCGGGCCGGCCAATGGAACGACCCCGAGCTGTTCAAGTACATCGACTTCGGCAACGTCCAGGGCTACGACTTCCAGGGCGGCTGGGATCCGATCCTGGCCGGTCACCAGGGCAACCTGTGGCCGGACCCAAAGGATCCCCGGCCCCTCATGGAGAGCTATTCGGCCGATGCCGCCGTGCGCGCCTACACAGAGGCCGGCGTCCCACCCAGCCAACTCACCCTGGGAATGGCCCTGTACGGCCGCGGCTGGAAGGGCGTGGCCTCGTCCGAGCCGTGGAGCACGGCGACGGCCCCCGCCGATGGCGTGTATGAGGCCGGCATCAACGATTACGACCTGGTCAAGAAGGTGGGCAAGGCCTACTTCGACGAAAAGACCGCCGCGTCGTGGCGGTACGACGCCACCAACAAGGTCTGGTGGTCGATGGACGACGAGAAATCCATCGCCGCCAAGACCCAGTACGTCAAGGACAACGGCCTGGGCGGCTCCATGTATTGGGAGCTCAGCGGTGACGACCCGGGCACGCTGGTGGCCGCCTCCTACAACGCCTACAAGGCCGGCCCCACCGGCCCGGTGTCCAAGCCGCCGGCGTTGACGATGCCGCCCGGCTGGACCGATCCCGACGCCCCCGCCGATCCGTGCCAGCCCGATGCCTGGAAGTCCAGCCGCCCCTACGTCACCGGCGAGCGCGCAGGTTACAACGGCAAGGTCTGGGAGGCAGCCTGGTGGACCACCGCTACCCCCGGCAGCGACTCCAGCTGGAAGGAAGTCACCAAGTGCGGCGCCTGGACCCCCCCCCAGCCGGAAAAGCCGGACGAGCCGGCGCCGCCCGCGCCCGATCCGTGTGATCCGGGCGACTGGGACGCCACCACCACCTACCGCGTAGGGTGGCGCGCCCGCCACGATGGGCGCCTGTGGGAAGCCACGCTGCTCAACACCAACCATGAGCCGGCGGCCGATAGCCAGTTCTGGCAGGAGGTGTTCGGCTGCGACCCCGGCACCTACACGCCACCCAAGACCGACCCGGTAGACCCGTGCGTCACCACGCCCTGGGACCCGACCACCGCCTACTGGACCGGCGAGGTGGTGACCCACGCCGATAAGACCTGGCAGGCCCACTACTACACCAAGGGCCACGAGCCCGGCACCGACGACCACTGGGCCGAGTTTGACCTCGATACCTGCAACGCGGATCCGGACGACCCCGACGACCCGGACCCATCCGATCCGCCCACCCCGGACCCGAGCGATCCACCCACGCCAGATCCGTCTGACCCAGCCACACCGGACCCGAGCGATCCCCCTACCCCGGACCCCAGCGATCCGGCCACGCCCGACCCGAGCGACCCGGCCACCCCGGGCACCCCGGACCCATCTGACCCGACCACCCCAACCACGCCAGGCACCCCGGGCACCGACCCGAGCCAGCCAGGCGGATCCGGCGGCAGCGGCGGCGGTAACGCCGGCAGCGGTTCGGGCGGCGGCATCGTCACGGTGCCGGGGCCCACGGTGACGGTCACCGCGCGGGCCGAGGCCCCCGGTGCGGGAACGGCCAGCGTGGCCGGCGCCCGCCAGCCGCGCGGCGTGCCCGCGCTGGCCGGCCTCGCGGTGCAGCAGCGGCTCGTGGTGCTCACTAAGGGCCACACGCTGCGGCTCGCGGCCCACTCCTACGCCGCCGATGGCGCGGCCGGCCCGGTGAAATGGGTCTCGGCCAACCCGAAGATCGCGAGCGTCTCGGCCAGCGGCAAGGTGAAGGGCCTGCGGCGGGGCACCGCCCGGCTGGTCGCCTACGGTGCCGGCCATTCGGCCACCGTCAAGGTCAGGGTGCTGGCCAAGCCCTCCAAGCGGGCCGTGTCCCACCTGCGGGTCACCGTTCCGCCGGAGTTGGCGGCCGGACAGGCCGTCTCCCTGGCCACCCGTTACTGCCCCGATAACGCCACCGGGGTCAAGGTGCGCTACGTCACCTCCAATCCGGCGGTGGCCACGGTGGACAAGGCCGGACGGCTGGTGGCGGTGGCGCCCGGCGAGGCCACCATCACGGTCAAGGCCGGCGGCCAGAAGGTCGCCCGCCGCCTGCAGGTGAACTAACACACCTTCCGCCGCCCCGGCGCCGCACTGACGAGGAGCAGCGCCAGCTGGGGGCGGGGCGGCGGGCCGGTCTGGTGGACGCCGGGGGGCTTCCGCCAGGCCCGGGCCCGGGCCGGGTGAACCGGGCCCATATAGCGCTGGGCGCCGCCCGCGGAACCGATCCGCGCGCGGCGCCCAGCCGCCTCCTTCAACGGAGGCGTCATCCCCCACTGCCTCAGGGGGGGCTAACCCCCTGGCCTGCTGTGAGGGAGGCCCTTATTTGGCCGTGACCTTGAGGCTCTTGGTCGCCTTGGCCACCCGGGAGGTCCCCTGGTAGGCCACCTTGACCTTGTACCGGCCGGCGGCCTTGCCCAGCGGCAGCTTGACCGTCGCCTTGCCCCGCTTGGTCACCTTCACCGTGCGCGTGGCGATGGTCTTTCCGCCCTTGGTGAGAGTCACCTTGGCCTTGCCGCCCGGCTTTTTCAGCCCGGGCGCCTTCACCGTGATGGTGGCCTTGACCTTGTGCCCCGCCTTGACGGACTTCTTGGCCACCTTGACGCTCACCTTGGCCTTGATCTTGGCGATGGCCACCTCGGGCGAGGTGACCACCACGGTGCGCCCGCCGCGCGTCGCGGTGACGCGGGCGCTGATCTTGGCTCCGGCATCGGCCGGACGCACCACATAGGTGCTGCCCGTGGCGATCACCCGGCCACCGCGCAGCCACTGCACCTGCGTGGTCCACGAGGCGCTCAGGCCGGCCAGCAGCAGCTGGCTGCCCACGCCGGCGCCGCTGGGGCCCACCACGAGCGGCCAGCTGGCGGGCTGGACCTCGGCGGCCAGGCCG
>JAISTN010000320.1 GCA_031272565.1 Bifidobacteriaceae bacterium | reverse complement strand
ATCGTCGAAGATGTAGAACTCCGCCTCCGGGGCGAAGAACACGGTGTCGGCAATGCCGGTCGAAACCAGGTAGGCCTCGGCCTTGGCGGCCACGTTGCGCGGGTCGCGGGAATACTGCTCGTCGGTGAACGGGTCCACGATGGAGAAGTTGATCACCAGCGTCTTGCGCTTCCGGAACGGATCAACGAACGACGTCTTGATGTCCGGGATCAGCTTCATGTCGGATTCGTGGATCTGCTGGAAGCCGCGGATCGAGGAGCCGTCAAACATGAGGCCGTCTTTGAAGACGTCCTCCGTGAATGCCTTGGCAGGAATGGTGAAGTGTTGCATCACGCCCGGCAGGTCGCAGAAGCGGATGTCAACGAACTCCACGCCCTCGCCGCGCACATAGGCAACGGCCTCTTCTGGGGTGGTGAACAATTTGTCTCCTTGGGTCGGTGTTCGTCAGTGGAACACCGTTACCCTAAGGCGGCACCGTGACTCAGCCGTGACCGGTTTGTTACATGTCGGTTACCGCCGCAGGTGGACGGGCTGGTAGCGGCCCGTTCAGCGGCCGCGCAGCGCCTTGCGGTCCGGCCGGGCCTTCATCGGGTCGATGCCTTTGGGGATGGGCAGGTTGAGCGTGCCCAGCGACTTCAGGCGCTGCGCCACCACGGCCAGTTCCGCCTTGGACAGGGTGGGCCGCAGGCGCTGGACCTTGGAGGCCAGTTTCGCGACGGGCACCTGGCCCTTCTCATGGCCTACCACCAGCTCGATGACGGTCACGCCGGGGGCCACCCGGTTCAGCTTCTGGGTTTCCTTCTTGAACATCTTGGCCAGCCGGTTCGGGTTACCTTCACCAACCAGCACGATGCCGGCCCGGCCCAGGGCCCGGAAGATCATGTCTTGGTTGCGCGGGTCCATGGCCACCGGTTGTTCCTCGATGGTCCAGCCGCGGCGGATCTGGCCCAGGGCCGCGCTGGCGGCGCCCGGCTGGCCGTCGATCTGGGCGTAGGCGGCCCGCTGGGCCCGGCGCGCCAGCAGGATCATGGCGGCCAGGGCCCCCAGTGGCACCGACACGATGGCCATGTAGATGGCGTGGCCGCGCCAGACGAACAGGCCAAACAGGACGCCTAGAGCCACGATGCCGAAGAACAACACCGCCAGCCAGATCCAGATCAGCGGCTGCTGCTTGGCGGTCATCTTGTAGACCTGCCAGATCTGCTTGTACCAGCGGGTCTTCTTCGGTTTGGCGGCCTTGGCGGCCTTCTTGGCCGCTCGCTTGCCCTTCAGGCCGGTCGGTGCCGGTTCCGCCCAGGGGTCATTAGCCGGGGTTTTCGATGCCATGATCGCCAATTCTACTGAATGGTGCGCGGCCGGGTGACGCGCCCGGCGCGCAGCGCCGGGCGCTGGCGGTCCATCAGAGGCCCAGTTCTGTCTCCCAGGTCGAGTTCTCCAAGCGGTCCTTGAGATGGCCCAGGAACGAGCCGGCATCGGCCGCCGTGATCAAACGGGGGTCGTAGCTGAGCGAGACGTAACTGGTCCAGCGGATGGCGATGCCGTCACCGACCACCACCGCCCGCTTGTGCGGCTGGGCCACCGACAAGATGCCCACCTGTGGCGGGTCCACCACCGGGTATTCGAGGGTGATGTCGGCGCTGGCGGGTGAGGTCAGCGTGAAGGTGCCACCCAGCAGGTCGTCCGGCAGCAGCGCTCCGCCTTGGGCCCGGGCCTTGACAGCGGCCAGGGCGTGGGCCATGCCGACCAGCGCCAGCGTGCCGGCGTTGGCGATCACGGCCGAGACGGGCCCGGCCGCCGTCGGCAGCGTCATGGCCAGGTTCTCCTGGGCGTAATAGGTCACGTCCTGGCCAATGATGGCGGCGTTGAAGACCGGGTTGGCCTTCAGCGCCTCGACCGTCACCTTGGCGTAGAAGGCACCAACCTGCAGGTCGATGCCCTCACGCTGCCGGAAGGCCTCTTGGGCGCGCCCGATGGCGGCCACCACACTAGAGACGTCGACCTCGGCTACGGAGGTGCGCTGGACCACCGGCGTGTCTTGCAGTTCGCGCTCCGCGGTCAAGGAACGCAGCCGCGGCAGGCGTGGGTCGTTGGGGTCCGGCGGAGAGGCCGGCACGGCCGGGGTTGGCGGTGGGGCAGCGACTGGCGCCGCCGGGGCGGGCGCTGCCACTGGGGCAGGCGGCGCAACTGGAGCCGGCGCCGCCGGTGCGGCGGCCAGGACGTCCTCGCGCCGAATGCGCCCGCCCACGCCGGTGCCGGTCACCGTGGCCAAGTCCACGCCTAGGCCCTGCGCCAGGTTGCGGATCAACGGGGTGACGTAACCGGGGCCGTCGGCGTGGGCCGGGGCCGGCTCGGCGGTGGGGGCTGGTTGGGGGGCCGGCTCGGGGGCTGGTTCTGGTGCGGCTGGCGCAGCGGCCGGGGCGGGCACGGCTGCACCGGCGGCCCCAACCGTGGCTAGCACGTCGCCCACCTGGGCTACCTGGTCTTCATGCACCAGGATTTCGAGCAGCACGCCGGCCACCGGTGACGGCAACTCGGTGTCGACC
>JAISTN010000313.1 GCA_031272565.1 Bifidobacteriaceae bacterium | reverse complement strand
CCAGGGCAGTGTTGGCTTCCACCAGGGCGGCGTCGGCCTCATCCAGTTTGGTCTGGGCGCTGGTCTGCGAGGAGACGGCGTTGGTGTACTGCGCCTGGGCGGAGGCGAGGGAAGAATTGGCTTGCTCCAGTTGAGCCTCGGCCTGTTTGACGGTCATGGTGCCGCCGGAGGAGCCGGTGGCGTTGGAGTCCGTGCCAGAGCCGCTGCCGGTTGAACCGCTGCCGCCCGTGCCACCGCCAGACCCGGAGCCGGTATCGGCCACCGGCGTGGTGCCGTTGCCGCCGCTGTAGGACTCGCCGGAGTCGCTGGCTGGCAGAACCCCGCCGTTGTTGTTGCCGCTGCCGGGGTCGGTCGGTGTTGGTGTAGGCGTGGGGGTCGGCGTGGGCGTGGGCGTGGGCGTGGGGCTGGCGGTGGCGGCCACCGTGGCCGCCGCCACGGTGTCTTCGGCATCTGACACCGTCAGCCGAGCGGCCGCGACGTTCGATGACGCGGCGGAGACGGACTGTTCGGCCGCCGTGACCGAACTTGCGGCACTCGTTTGATTGGCCGTCGCTTGGTCAACTGCTGCCTGGGCGGCCGTGATCTCCTCCTGGATGACGTCATCGTCGATCGTCGCCAGGACCTGGCCGGCGCTGACCTGGTCGCCCACCGCGACATCGATCGAGACGATGGTGCCGGAGTTTTCGAAGACCAGGTCGCGGGTGGTGACCGGCGCGATGTTGCCGGAAGCTGAAATCGAGGTGGAGACGGTGCCAAGTTGAACCGTGGTGGTGCGGGCGGTGGCGGTGGCCGTGCCGGTTTCGGCATCCGGCCGCAGCACCAGGTAGATGACGGTGCCGGCGCCGGCCAAGCCCACCACCAAGGCGGCGTTGATCCAACGGGAGGAGATGCGCATGTCATCAGAATTGCCCCCCAATCTGGGAAACTACTTGTGTGACACCGGACCGGGCCTGTGATTGTGGTGGCGGCCTCGGTGAATTGATGCGGGGCGGTGGCCCCGCGTTGGGGCGTCAGCCCTAGGGTCAGAAGGAGTGTTCCGGGTCGGGGTAGGTGCCTTGCCGAACGGCGGCGGCGTAGGCCTGGGTGGCCTGCAGCAAAGCCGCGCGCAGATCGCCGAAGCGCTGGACAAAGGTTGGGGCTTGGTCGTCTAGGCCGGCCATGTCGGTCCAGACCAGCACCTGGCCATCGGTTTCTGCCCCGGCGCCGATGCCGATCGTTGGGATCTCCAGGGCGGCCGTCACCCGGGCCGCCACCTGGGCCGGCATCAGTTCCAGCACCACGGCGAAGGCGCCGGCCTGCTGTACCGACAAGGCGTCCCGCAACAGCACTTCCGCGGAGGCGTCATCCTTAGCCTGGATGCGGTTGCCGCCCAGCGTGTTGATCGATTGGGGCGTGAAGCCCAGGTGGGCCATCACCGGAATGCCGTGCTGGCTGAGGTGCTGGATTTGCGGCGCCACTCGCGCCCCGCCCTCGAATTTGACGGCGTTGGCACCGGCCTTGATGAGCCGGGCGGCGGAGCGGAAGGCTTGCTTGGGGCCAGTTTCATAGGTGCCGAATGGGAGATCGGCCACGATCATGGCCCGGCGGGCGCCCACGGCCACGGCGGCGGTGGCGCTGACCATCTGGTCCAGGGTGACCGGCAGGGTGTTGTCCATTCCCAGGACGGCGTTGCCCATCGAATCGCCCACCAGCAGCAGGTCGATCCCCGCCAGATCGAAGATCTCCGCGGTGGGCCGGTCGTAGGCGGTCAGCATGGTGAGTTTTTCGCCGGCGGCCTTGGCGGCGGCCAGATGTGGCAGGCGGACCTTGGGAACCTCGGACAGCGGGGTTGTCATGGCGACAAGCTTAACCCAGTGGGCGGCCCCCCGAGAGGGGCCGTGGGGAGGTAAAATGGTGTATTGGCGTCCCGCCAATGGTCCCAGCCCCGATCCCCCAAGGAAGACCATCATGAGCCCCACCCGTTTTGCCACCCCCAAAATCCGTCACCTCTGCCAGTTCACGCTCGTGGCCGCCCTGGTGGCGGCCGGCGGCCTGGCCGCCCAGCCCCAAGCGCTAGCCGTTCAAGTCGAAGTACCCGCTGCGTTGGCCGCTCCGGCGGTCGATCCCTGTGATTCGTCCGCCTGGGCGGACGCCGCCTTTGGCACAGTGGTCCTGAATGAAGACTTTGATGGCACCGACCTGCCAGACTGCTGGCAAGTCAAGAACGGTACCTGGACGGTCGCCAACGGCCGCCTAACTGGCAAAGGCTCCGCCCGGAGCCGTAGCCGGATCACCTTTGGCCAACACCTGAATGACTACAGGATCGAGGTTACCTTCCGCTTCGACAGGGCCCTTGAGGATAACCGTTGGGCGGCCTTTGTGCTCGACATCGCCCGCGACGGCAGCGCGCCCTGGTCCCACGCTCTGGTGCGGGCTGACAGTTCTCTGTATGCGAGTCAGATTGAGCTGGCCAGAATGAAGACCAATGGATCCTTTTGGGTCCACGACAAGTCTGAGTTGTCCACCCACATAGGTATCGGCGATACGACCAGGGCGATGGTGGAGGTCCACGGTGGCCTGGCCTACTACTACATCGACGGCGAGGAGGTTCTGCGGACCGCTGCCTTTAGCCGCTCGGACAGTGGTGTGTTGGGCCTGGCGGTGGATGGGGCGACCGTCAGCTTCGACAGCGTCAAGGTGACCAAGTTGACCCCGGCCACGTCCGCCGGTGGCTGCCTGCCGGGTGACGACACGGTCAGGATGGGTCACACCGGTATGGTGATCGCGCACCGCGGCAATGACGCGGTGGCGCCGGACAATACCATGCCTGCAATCCAGCAGGCGGTCGACCTGGGGTCCCACCTGTTCGAGGTTGACATCCGGTACACCAAGGATGGCGTCCCGGTGTTGCTGCATGACTCCACGGTGAACGGGACCACCAACGGCAAGGGCAATGTCATTGACTTAACGCTGGCGCAGGTCAAGGCCCTGAGGGTGGAGTACGAGCCGGCGGAGGTCTACCCCGACGTTCGGATCCCCACCTTGCAAGAGGTCTTGGACTACATGAAGGGCGAGCCGGGTGCCGCGATGTTGCTCGAGTTTAAGGACGAGTGGCCGGATGACATGCTGGCCAAAGTCTCCGACATGATCAAACAATCCGGTGTGGGTGACCGCATCATTGCCCAGTCGTTCAGCAAGTCGGTGCTGACCGGCCTGCATCAGCTCTACCCAGAACTGCCCACCATGCTGCTGGTTGCGGTGCTGCCCTCCGACCCGGTAGCGGCCGCCAAGGCCGTGTACGCCATGGGCATCAACCCCAGTTACTACACGGTGAAGCAGACCCAGATCAACGCCCTTCACGCCGCCGGACTGAAGATCTTCGTCTGGACGCTTCAGCAGACCGATGACGAGGATAAGTGGAGAACTTGGGCAACATTGGGTGTTGACGGCGTCATCACGGACTATCCAGGCAAGCTCCTGGTGTGGCAAGACTCCTACAACTCCTTCTTTCACCGGGAAGGTTTCGAGTGTGAGGCACCAGAGCCGCTCAACCTGGGCCCGGTCAGCCTGACGGGCGCGGCGCAGGTGGGCCAGACTTTGACCCTGTCTGCGTCTTACACGCCGGCCAGTGCGACCGCCACCTATGTCTGGTTCCGCGGCTCCACCGCCATCAAGGGCGCCACCAGCACTACCTACCGAGTTGGTTCGGCCGACATCGGCTGGGATTTGGTGGCAAAGGTGACCGTGACCAAGGGCAGCCAGAGCCTCACCAAGTATTCGAACCACGTCCAGGTGCCGGGTATTGCCAGTGTGACGGTGGAGGGTTTAGCCAAGGTGGGCCAGAAGTTGACGGCAGCGGTGGTCTACCAACCCCACAGCGCGCTGGTGACCTACCAGTGGTTCCGCGGTTCGGTTCTGGTGGGCTCTGGGGACAGCTACGTGGTGAAGGCGGCCGATGCCGGCCAGGACATGGTGTTGAAGTTCACCGCCGTGCACTCCACCATTGCCAGCCAGGTCAAGTACTCGGCCCACTTCACGCCCACCCAGTAGCGTTCGGCCCCTGGGACCTGTCCCCGCCTGACGAAACCTGCACCAAAGCGGTCGTCAGGTGGGGACGGGCCCCGGGTGCCGACTTCCTGGGCCCCGCCGGCCAGGGTGGTGTCGACAGGGTTGCTGGTGGTGGGGTGGGGGGACGTGTTGGCCGGG
>JAISTN010000274.1 GCA_031272565.1 Bifidobacteriaceae bacterium | reverse complement strand
TATCTGCGGGAAGACCCGGTCAACCGCAAGTACCACCACGGCGAAATCACGTTCTCCATGGTCTATGCGTTCTCGGAGAACTACATCCTGCCGCTGTCGCATGACGAGGTGGTCCACGGCAAGGGTTCCCTGTATTCGAAGATGCCGGGTGACCATTGGCAAAAGATGGCCGGCCTGCGTTCGCTGTTCGCCTACCAGTGGTCGCACCCGGGCAAGCAACTGCTGTTCATGGGCTCGGAGTTTGGCCAAGAGGTCGAATGGGGCGAGGGCCATTCGCTGGACTGGTGGCTGCTGGACCTGCAGGACCGGGCCGGGTTGGCCTCGCTGGTCAAGGAGTTGAATGCCGTCTACCGGTCGCACCCGGCGCTGTGGACCCTGGATTCGGATCCGGGCGGTTTCGAGTGGATCGATTCCAACGATGGCAACCGGAACACGCTGGCCTACATCCGCAAGTCGCCTGATGGCCAAATGCTGGTGGCGGTGGTGAATTTTGCCGGCACGCCGCATGAGGGCTACCGCCTGGCGCTGCCCAAGGGCGGGCGCTGGAAGGAGATCCTGAACACGGACGCACCCCAGTTTGGCGGTTCGGGCGTGGGCAACCTGGGTGCCATCGAGGCGGAGGACCTGCCGTGGTACGGCCGGCCGGCCTCGGCCTCGGTCAGGGTGCCGCCGCTGGGCGCCGTCTGGTTCGAACCGGAAACCTGAACCGCGCCGGGGCACCTGCCCGCTAGTCCACAGGGCCGCACCGGGCACCCCGGAGAGACTTCCAGTAGTTCTGGACCCCTTCGAGCCGATCCGGAGAGACTTGCGGTAGTTTTTCGGGCCTGAAACTGCAGCAACTCTCTCCGGATGGCGGATGACGGCTCCTGGACTGCCGGAAGTCTCTCCGCATGGGCCGATTGCGCCCCGTGGACTACCACAACTCTCTCCGCATGGCGTTGCATGACAGGTCTGGCCGGGGAGCTTCACGCCGATCCTGGTCAAATTCCGGCACAGGATTGACCAAGATCGCTCTGAAGGTCCCCGGTGGTGCCGGGCTGGCCGGGGCGGGCAAGGCAACTGCGAGTTTTCGAGGACTTGTGTACGGGTGGCGCCCGATGCCGCCCCGGGACCGGCCACCCAACCAACCGGCCGACATCGGCGGCAAGGCGCTGACCTGCGCAAACGTATCCGACCTCCTTAGGGCCAGCGGCGGCAACGCCGTCCACCACGCCCCGAGGCAACTCAACCCGTACACAAGTCCCCGAAAACTCGCAGGTACCCGGCAGGCCCATCAACCCAGCCGTCCCCGGCCCATCCGTCACGGACTAACTGCCTCGTCAACTAGCCGCCAACAACCCAACCCCCCGGCCCCGGCGTCCACGGCCATTCGTCACGGACTTGGCGACTCAAGAACCTGTCGCCAACAACCCAACCCCACCCTCCCAGCCGTCCCCAGCCAGATCATCACGGCCCCCCCCACCCCATCATTCCTACTCAGACTCCTGATCAGAACCCAATCCTCCATGCTGATCACCCATCCAATCGTGGCCGGGTGGCTGCATTCTCGACCGGCGAAACTGGCTGCATTTTCGACCGGCACCGACATCTCCGCTTGGGCGGCCGGCAGCTCTGACCTACCACAAGTCTCTCCGCTTGGGTAGTCGCCTTCTGGGTGGATGAGGTGTTCCAGCTCAGGTTCAGCATCACGGCGCGCTGGGAGCAACCGTCACCCGTGGGGGCGCAGTTGGGTCCAGGTCAGCCGGGTCTCAGGCGACGCCGTCGAACAGGCTGGTGACCGAGCCGTCGTCGAAAACCTCGCGGATGGCGCGGGCAATCAGCGGCGCGATCGACAAGATGGTCAACTGTTCAAAGCGCTGTTCTTCGGTCAACGGCACCGTGTCGGTCACCACCACCTCGGCGATACCCGAATTCTTCAGCCGGTCAACCGCCGGGCCGGACAGCACGGCGTGCGTGGCCGCCACAATGACCGAGGCCGCGCCGTTGTCCTGCAACGCCCGGGCCGCCTGGACAATTGTCCCGGCGGTGTCGATCATGTCATCCACCAGCACGCAGGTGCGGCCCTCCACCTCACCGACCAACTCGTGGACCTTGACCTGGTTGGCCACGGTGGGGTCATGCCGCTTGTGGATAATCGCCAGAGGTGCCCCCAACCGGTCCGACCACTGATCCGCCAACCGGACACGCCCGGCATCGGGCGACACGATGGTCAACTTGGACCGGTCCACCCGGGTCCGCACGTACGAGGCCAAGATAGGCAACGCCATCAGGTGATCGACCGGCCCATCGAAAAAGCCCTGGATCTGGGCCGTGTGCAAGTCGACCGACATCAGCCGGTCCGCGCCGGCCGTCTTGAACAGATCCGCCACCAGCCGGGCCGAAATCGGCTCCCGGCCGCGGTGCTTCTTGTCCTGGCGGGCGTAGCCATAGAACGGCGCGATCGCCGTCACCGTCTTGGCGGAGGCCCGCTTCAACGCATCGCACATCAGCAGGTGCTCCATCAACCACTGGTTGATGGGTGAGGTGTGAGCCTGCAGCACAAAGGCGTAGGCGCCCCGCACCGATTCGGCGAAGCGGACATAGATTTCCCCGTTGGCGAAGTCATAGGCCGTGGTGGGCAACAGCTCACAGCCAAGCTCGTGAGCCACCGCCTCGGCCAGTTCAGGGTGGGCCCGGCCGGACACCAACACCAACTTCTTCTCCATGTCGTGGCTGATGATTCCGGTGCTCAAGGCCTTTTCCCCCTGTGGCGTCGTTGGTCTTTGGGTAGTCGATTCAGTCGCCGGTTCCAGTATGGCCGCCTGGCCCGCCTTGGTCCAAGGCCGCTTGTCCCGGGTCTTCCACAGGGTCGCCCGTGACCGCCGATGCCGCCCGGTGCTGCGCCGTCTGTTCGGCCAGTTCCCGTACGGCAGCCTGGGCCCGCTCGGCCCGGGTGGCCTGTTCAGCCGAATCCGTGCCGGGCCGTTTGCGGCCCGTCCAGCCTTCGATCACCCGCAGCGACCCGGCCGTGACCGCCAGCGACCCGGGCGGCACATCGCCGCGCACCACCGTGCCGGCGCCGGTGTAGGCGCCGGCACCGATATAGACCGGCGCCACCACCACCGAGTTCGAACCGACGCGGGCAGCCGGCCCCACCTCGCTGCGGGCCTTGTTGACGCCGTCATAGTTGGCAAAGATGGTGCCGGCGCCAATGTTGGCGCCTTCCCCCACCACGGCATCGCCCACATAACTCAGGTGCGGCACCTTGGCGCCGTCGCCAATGGTGGCCGCCTTCAGTTCGGTGTAAGAACCAGCCTTGGCGCCGCGGCCCAGCACCGTGCCGGGCCGCAGGTAAGTGAACGGCCCCACGTTGGCGTCCTGCCCAATCACGGCCTGCAGCGCCACCACGCGGTCCACCTTGGCGCCGGCGCCCACCTCGCAATCGGTCAAGGTGGTGAAGGGCCCCACCACCGCCCCACCAGCCACCGTGGTGTGACCCGCCAGGTGGCACCCGGGCAGCAGCGTAACGTCCGGCTGCAACACGACATCGGCGTCCAGCCAGGTGGTGGCAGGGTCCAAGATGGTGACCCCGCCCACCATCGCCTGAGTGGTCAGGTGGCGGTTGTAAGCCGCCGCCGCCTGCGCCAACTGGACCCGGGAGTTGACACCCAAAATCACCAACGGGTCCGGCCACGCCAGGGCCACGGCCGCGGCGCCCTCACCCCGGGCCAGCCCAACCACGTCGGTCAAGTAGACCTCGCCTTGGGCGTTGTCGCGCCCCACCCGGCTCAGGCCGCGGCGCAGCACGTCCGGCTCAAACACGTAAACCGAACTGTTGACCTCGGTGATGGCGCGCTGCTCCGCAGTCGCATCGCGTTCTTCGACAATCCCGGCCACCAGGTCTTGGTTGCCCGGTTCACGGACTATCCGCCCGTAGCCAAACGGCTCGGCCAAACTGGCAGTCAGCACCGTCACCGCTGCTCCGCTGGCCTGGTGGCGCTCCGCCAAGGCCACCAGCACCTGGCCGTCCAACAGCGGCGTGTCACCCGGCATCACCACAATGCCGCCGCCAGCCTGCACCCCGGCCTGATCCATCGCCGCCAAGGCGCACTGGACAGCCCGGCCGGTGCCTGGAATCTCATCTTGGTCCACCACCAGTGCGGCCGGTGCCAACCGCAACGCCTCGGCCGCCACCTGGTCCCGGCCATGGCGCACCACCACCACGATCCGCGCCGGGTCCAGCGCTTGGGCGGCGGCGATGGCGTGGTGCAGCAGCGTCCGGCCTGCTATGCGGTGCAACACCTTGGGGAGGGCGGACTTCATGCGGGTGCCCTCGCCGGCGGCCAGGATGATCACAGCAGGTTGGGCCATGGATGTCTCTCCAACTGTCGAGGAAGTGGGTCCAAGCTCCATAGCTTAGACCAGGCCGCTCGGAGTGGCCCGAGGCCCATCTGGGGCACTTGACAGCCGGCGCGAGGCTGTCGCGGGGCCGCCGGGTGGCCATCCGCCTCACGCCAGGCGCCTCGATCAGGGCTCGAAGTGCGTCTCCATGCGGTCCACGTAATGCCAGTTGGCGAAGTCACGGGCGTCCCCAATCACCTGCCAGTGCTCCTGGTAGTCCTCCCTGTCCGGCCGGAACCAGAAGTCCCGCACCACGGCGGCATCGGAGGCCAGTTCGAAGACCGTTGGCACGCCCTCCGGATTGGCCAGGCCGGCATCGGCCAGCAAGGTGGCCCGGATGTTGCTCGGCTGGGTGGGCGCGTCACTGTAGGCCAACGGTGTGCCGGCCGCCCCGGCCGGTTTGACGAACAGAGCCGAAAGGTGCGGCGTCTCCAGGGGCGGCGAGAAGAACTCGCCGTGGTCGGCCGTGATCACAATCGTGGCGTCTTCATACACCCCCAGCCGCTTCAGTTCCGCGATGTAGTCGAAGACAATCTGGAAGGCCCCCTTGGCCTGTTCCACCAATGACACTGAGCCGCGCGGCACGGCCTCAATCTGCGCGTTCATCATGGCCGGCGTGTGGGCACCATAGAGGTGGAAGTACATGAAGCGCGGCTGGGCGCTGCCCACGGTCAGCCCGTTGGCCTCCATCCGGGTATGGAAGGCGATGTTGTCCACCGCTGCGTCGTTGGTGAACGGAATTGGCTGGTCGGACAAGGTGGGAGCCCGGCCAAAGTCCTCCGGCGTGAACCAGATGGCCGGCTTGGCCAGGCCGGGCGCGTAGCGGAAGGCCGCCAGCTTTGACATGCCCTTGAGGATGCCCCAGTGGTCGGTGTCGATGGCGACCTGGTTGACGTTGTCCGCCAGCCACTCGACATCTTCGATCTCGTGGTAGGCGTAGCGGTTGGTGGCGTACAGGTTGGTCGAATAGCCCGCCGCCCGCAAGGCCGGCAGGAAAGTTGAATCACGGTAGGCCCTGGCGTAGTACTCCTCCACTGGGTACGAATAGTCGAACTCCTGCCCGGTCAGGATGGCAACCTCGCTGGGGAAGGTGTGGTTGTGGTTGGCGATGAAGTTGTCGAACTGGGTGAAGCCGTCTAGCTGGGAACTGAAGAAGTCCGGGTCTTCCGCCACGATGTCCTGCACAAACTGCCAATCCATCATGTCAAGCAGGAAGATGTACTGGTTGGCGGTGCTGGAAACCTCGAAGGCGCCCTGGTAGGTCAGCGCCTTGCCGTCGTCCTTGGGGGCGGCGCCAAAGAGCGAATCGGAGGAGGTCAGTAGCAGTGACACCGTGCCGCCGGCCAGTACCAGGGCGGGGAACATCCAAGCCACCACCCGCCAGGCCGGCCGGTTGACCCGCCACAACAGCCAGGGCAGGGCCAGCAGCACCAGCCAGACCAGGGTATTGACCGTCATGGTCAGCGCGGCCCGGTGCGGGCGAACCTCTTCCCCGGTCAAGGCGCCGTAGCCGCCGTTCATGAAACTGGCCTGGACCCAGGCGGCCAAGGTTAGGCCCAACACCAGGCTGACCGCGATTTCGAAGCCGCGCCCCCGCAACACCAGCAACAACCCGGCGATGGCCAGGCCCACGGCCACGGAACAGAACAGGGCCGGCCACAGCACGTCCCGGTAGGTGAAGGGGAATTCGCCCGGGTTGTGCTGGAACAGGTCCAGGAAGCCGAAACAGATGGTCATGAAGGCTGGTGCGAAACCGGTCAGCAGGGCAATGGCCAACCGGCGCCGGAAACGCAGAGGGCGCCGGGCCGCCGCCAACCGCTGCGCCGCCACGGTGGCACCCACCACCCGCGGCGTTGCCCCTGACTTGGTCGCCTCCGCCTGGGCTTCCAGCAGGCGTTGCGCGGCTTGGGCCTGGCGGGCCTTGTCAGCCGCCTTGGCCTGGCGGGCGGCCCGCCAGAGTTCGACCCGGTTGGGTGAGGTCAAGATGACCCAGGTGGCGGCCGTGCGGGCCCGGAAGGTCATGCAGAACAGCACAATCCGCCGGAAGAAGACGCCAATCGCTACCGACAGCGAGATCACCACGCCGCTGACCACCTGGATCAGATAACTGGTGGTGGCAGGGTCGATGTAGGCGTTGGCGGCGGTGGGGAACCCCAAGGCCAGCCAGGCGGCAATCCAGGCGGCCAGCCAGTAGCGCCGCCTTGCCCGCTTCGACATACGCACCTACGCCTTCCCCGGGGGGACTCCCCAGGGCATTGTAATCAGAGGGCCTATTTGAGTGGCCCAACTCCGGCCGGGCCGTCACCGCGAAGGCCGCCGGGGACGCCGCCAGGAGCGGCGGCGTCCAGGGTGGTGTCCGCGGCGGCGCCAACGGCGGTCTTCGCCGCCGGCGCGGGGGTCACCGGCAGCCGGCCCAGCCGCCGGTCCAAGGCGGCTTGGCGTTCAGCCCGGCTGGCGGCGTGGCGCGCCACGGCTGCCACCAGGTAATTGCCCATCGCCACCTCGGAATGCCCAATGTTGAAGATGTTGTCCCGCAGCACTTGCTCGATGCGGTCCCGCCAGGCGGCCGGAGTGGCCATCAACTCATCTGCAACTTCGCCGATCCGATCCAGGTTGGACACCTCGATCGACACCCCGATCTGGTCCCGCAGGGTGATGTCCAGCGGCCGGGCCTCGATCAACTCCCAATTGGGGTTCATCACCTTCATGGGGGTGTTGACAAAGATGGACGGCTTGCCGGTGGCGTAGCTGAACTCCTGGGCAATGGTGGACCAATCGGTCACCACCAGGTCCGCGGTGTAGACGGTGAAGTTGGACGAGAAGTCGGTTTGGAGTTCCAGCCGGCCGGCCGTGATGTCCGCCGCCAGCGCCTCGCGGATGGTGGCGATCTTGTCGCCAAAGCGCTTGACGAACTCCGGGTGGGGGCGCACCACCACGTGGTAGCCGGCCGCCAGCAGCGGCCGGACCGTGGCCTCCAGGCACAGCTCCATCAGGTTGTCCGGTTGCCAACTGGGCGCCACCAGCACCACCCGCGGGTCGTTGACCCGGCCGGTGTCCAACTCGGCGACCGATTCCAGCAGGTCGTCCAGCAGGCCGTAGCCGGTTTCCACCAGGCGCTTGGGCGGCAGGCCGTAGGCCGCCTCGGTCTGGCGGACCTCGGTGACGTGGTTGGGCCCATAACAGAAGATCGTGTCGAAGTGGTCCAGGGCACCCTCCCGCAGCATCAGGTGCAGCGAGGTCATGCCGTGGTCTAGGTAGACATATTCGGCGTCCTTGCGCACCAGGGACCGCTTGATGTGGTAGGTGTCCAGGTCCGGCAGGGTCATGACCGCGATGTCCACGTCCAGTTTCATCATGAAGGCGATCAGCGCCCGCGGCCCAATGTAATAGGTCTGCAGGCGGGGCTCGGCGCGCTCAAAGATCCGGTCCTGCGGGTCCGAGGTGACGTAGTGGATGGTCAGGTCGGTGGTGGCCAGCAGGTGTTCGATCAGCCGCCGGAAGTACTTCCAGTAGCCGGAGCCCTCCGAATAGAACATCAGCGGCTTGTCCTTGGCGGCGAAGAACCGCTTCGAATCGGCCTTCTCCCGGGCGTGGTTGGCCCGTTTGGTGGCGCGGACGGCCGCCCGCTCGGCCTTGGTCAGTGCCACCCGCTTGGGAATCTTGGCGAAGTCGATGTGTTTGTCCGGCCGGTAGGCCAGGTTGCACAGCCACACCACCGCGATCGACATCAGGTTGCCGGCCGTCCAGTAAAGGCCAAGCCCGCCGGGCAGCACCAGCGCAAAATAGCCCGAGAAGAGGACCATAAAAATGGTCATGGCCCAGTTGGCAATGGGTGATTGGTAGCGGTTCAGCACGTAGTAGTGGTTCTGGTACAGGCACAAGGCCAGTGCGCTCAGGGCCGAAAGGATGGGCCACACGATGGTAGGGGAGGTCCAGCTTGGCACCTCCGCCAGGTTCATCCCCAGGAAGTGCATGTCGACATCGGCGATGCGCCCGATGCGGTGCCCCACGGCCGGCATGTCCTCGAAGGCCGCCGGGGCGGCCTGCACCTGTTCGATCACCCTCAGTTGAGCGCCATAACCCAGTGCCCCCGGTTCCACGTCCAGCAGGCCGGCGGTCCGGCTGACCAGTGCGTCGATGGCCTGCGAACCGAACCGCAGCAGGTGCTGCAACGGTTTGTAGATGACGTTGATCAAGCCCAGAATGATGGGGATCTGGATCAACATGGGCAACATGCCCTTGAGGGCCGAATAGTGCTCCCGTTTGTACAGCTTGCGCTGTTCTTCCAGGATCAGCGTGTTGTTGCCCGCAAAGCGCCGTTTGACATCCTCCAGTTGCGGCTTGATCCGCACCATGGTGACGGCGTTCTTCTGCGCCAGATAGGACAGGGGGAACAAGATTGCCTTGGTGGCCAGGGTGAACAGCAAGATGGCCAAGCCGTAGGAACCGGCCAGGCCGTAGCACCAGTGGAGCAGGTAGCCCAGCGGCACGCCGAACAGGGTGTTGAAGATCTCCAAGGCACCGGCCCATCTGGTTGAACTACCAATCCATACTTCCACGGCCGGGGTGCAGCGGCACCGGTGAACCGGCCCGCCGGCCCCGAGAGGCTGCGCCCGGTGAGGCCTTGACAGCCCCTGGCCGGGCAGCCCGGCGGGCACTCACCGGCAGCTTCACGGCCGCCCGGGAGGCACTGGTCAAGTCTTACCCGGGCGGCGATCATTCAACAACTCACGCCCCCCGGCGGGGCGGAAACGGGGGCGCTGAGGTGCGTGTACGCTGGTAGCCACCCTTGTTCAATCTTGAGGGGAGTCAGTGCAAAAATGAACAAGCCCGTCGACTTGGCTGCCCAAGCTCGCCAGGCCGCCGCCGAACTGCTCGCCGTGCCGCCAGACACCATCCAAGACCTGACGCCCCTGGACGCCGGCCCCACCCCCACCAACAACAGCTTCACGTTCAAGCTGGGCACCCAACAGCTACTGGTCCGCCTGCCCGGACCTGGCACCGAAGGGCTGATCGACCGGGCGGCCGAGCGGGCCGCCTACCAGGCCCTGGCCCCACACGGCCTGGCAGACGAGGTCCTGGCCCTGGACCAGGCCGGCAGACGCATCACGGTCTTCTACCCGGACGCCCGGGTGGCCGATGGCGCCGCCGATGCCGACCTGGCACTCTGCATGGCCG
>JAISTN010000267.1 GCA_031272565.1 Bifidobacteriaceae bacterium | reverse complement strand
CTGCAGGGCTGCCCCTGGGACTGCCTCTACTGCCACAACCCGGAGCTGATCGACCCGCGCCGGCCGGGGACCCTCGCCTGGGACGAGGTGCTGGCCTTCCTGGAGACGCGCCGGGGGTTGCTGGATGGCGTGGTGTTCTCCGGTGGGGAGGCCACGCGCCAAGACCTGCGGGCGGCGTGTGGCCAGGTCAAAGCGTTGGGCTTCGGCGTTGGCCTGCACACGATGGGTGCCTACCCCCGCCGCTTGGCCGAGGTGCTGCCGTTGGCGGATTGGGTGGGTTTCGACATCAAAGGGCCGCCGGGTGCGGTGGAGCGGATCGTTGGGCGGCGCGGGGTGCAGCCCAAGGTGGCAGTGTCACTGCGCTTGCTGCTGGCCAGTGGTGTGGACTACCAGGTCAGGACCACCTGGGGGCCCGGCGTGCTGTCGCGGGCAGAGGCGGAGGCGGCCCTGGCTTGGGCCCACCGCCAGGGGGTGGCGGACCCGGTGCTGCAACTGGTCAGAGTGGAGGGCACGCGGCCCAGCTTCCGCGCCGAGCTTCAAGCCGATCTTGGTCAAATTCGGGACCAGAATTGACTGCGATCGCTCTGAAGGTCCCCCGGCCAGAGGGTTGGTGTGCGGTGTGACCGGCTGCGACCGGCCGAGCGGAGGCGGGGCGTGGCAAGGCCGCGAGCCGGCCTGGGGATGATCCCTAGTTGGCGGCGGCCACGCCCGGGATTGGGCGCGGCGTAGCGGGGGCCGCCAGGTGTAGGGCCAGGATCGCCAAGTAGAAGGCGGCCAGCCCTAGGAAGGCCGCCGTGGAATACCCGCCCACCGGCAGTAGGGCGGCGCCCAGCACGGCCGCCAGGATGAAGGCGGCGTTGTAGGCCACGTCGTACAAGGCAAAGGCCCGGCCCCGGAACCGATCCGCCGTGTCGCGCTGCACCATCGTGTCGACCGCGATCTTGGTGCCCTGGCTGGCCAGCCCCAACAGGCCTGCCCCGGCCAACAGCACCGGCCGGGCATAGGTGCAGGCCAAGGCTGCCTGGGCCGCCACCGCCAAACCCAGGCAGCAGGTGATCCAGACGCGCGGGCTCAGCCGCTGGTGGGCCAACGGCGTCACCACGACGGCCAGCCCAAAGCCCACCCCGGTGCAGGTCAGGATCTGCCCAAAGACCGCCAGGTCATCGCTCGACTTAGACGGGTCTGACAGCAGGTTGCGGCTCATCAGAATGGAGGCCATGAAGAGCAGGCCGTAGGCCAGCCGGGTCAGCGCCATCACGCCTAGGGCAGCGGCCGGGGTGCGCCGCCGCACCAGGTACCTGGCCGCCCCGGCCAAACCGTGGGCCAGCGCCCGGAAGGCCGCCTTGACCGACTCCACCGGGGCCTCAGGCCCCAGCAGCCCGGCCGGGAAACCCCGGGCCACCAGGCCCGCCCCCAGGAAGGCCAGCCCGGCCAAAGCCACCACCACCGGCCGCCCGGCCTGGCCGGTCCAGCCGGCCAGACCCAGCCCCATCACGGCGCCCACCCCGGCGCTGATGGTGCCAATGGTTGGGGTGATGGCGTTGGCGGTCAACAGGGCTGGCGGCGGCACCGTCTTGGGCAGCACCGCGCCCAGTGAGGCCAGCACAAAGCGGTTGACTGACAGGCAAGTCAGGGCCAGCACGTAGATTGCCGGCGAGGCGGCATCGGCGGCCACCACCAGGCCCGCCAGCAAGGCCAACCCGGCCTTGGCCAACGAGCCCACCACCAGCACTGAGCGCCGTCGCCAGCGGTCCAGCAACACGCCCGCCCAGGGGCCCACCAGGGTGAAAGGCCCCAACAGGACCCCAAAGCCCAGGGCCACGCCGGCCGGCGTCAGTGCGTTCTCCGGCGTAAAGAAGAACAGAAAGGCCAGCCCGGCCTGGAAGATGCCGTCCCCGGCCTGGCCCACGGCCCGCAGGCCGATCAACCGCCGCCACTGGGGCGAGCGCCACAGGCCACGCAGTTCAGCGCCGATCACGCCCACCAGTTTGGCAGTCCTGGCCACGGGTTGGTTGCCACACGGCCCGGAACCGGCTAGGCGCATCGCGCCAGGCCGCGGCCCAGGCGCCACCGCGCCCCCCAAAAGGCAGTAGTGTGGCGCCATGAAAGGCTTCAGAGATTTCCTGCTTCGTGGCAACCTGATCGAGTTGGCGGTCGCGTTCATCATGGGCGCCGCCTTCAAGTCCGTGGTGGATGCCTTCACCCAGATCATCATGGACATCATTGGCAAGATTGGCGGCAACCCCAACTTCGACACCGTCAACATTGGTGGCGTCAACGTGGGCGTGTTCCTGACCGCCTTGGTGGCCTTCCTCATCATGGCGGCGGTGCTCTACTTCGGTGTGGTCAAGCCGTTCCAGATGATCACGGCCAGGATTGCCGCGCACAAGGCCAAGGAGGAAGAGGCCGCCGCGGCCGCTCCCACCACCGAAGAACTGCTGACCCAGATCCGCGACTTGCTGCAGCACCCACAGACCAGCAAGTAACTCTCCGGTAGGTCCCAATAGAAGAGCCCAACTGGTGGGTTTCATCGCTGAAGCCCGCCGGGTAATGCTGTTCACGCCAACGCCGGGCCGGCCGCGGCCCGGAATGGCACACCAGACAGCCAGCGGGGCCCGCCAGCCAAGTGGCCGGCGGGCCCCAACGTTCTTTCAGCCCTGATCCACCGATTATCGGCGTGGTGAGCAGCACTAGGTGGGTGTGGTGGCAAGATGGCGACGCGATGGCAGGCTGGAGGCCTGCTGAACGCCGCCAACGCCGCCAACAGGCCCAGATGGGGCTACTCGGTAGCTGAGAATCGGTGGATCCGGGTTCAGGGTGCCGGGCTACTTGTCGCCCAGCAGGCCCTCCACCTTGTCGTCCAGCGCTTCAAGCTGGCTGTGGAACTTGTGGCCGGTGTGGTCGTCGATGAAGTCCGTCACCTTGTCGACGGCGTCCGCCACCTGGTCGCCGTGGCCGCCCACCAGCCCGGCGGCTTTGTGTTCTACGTCACCAAGTTTGCTGGTGATGTCGCCCAAATCCATGGTTTGTGTCCTCTCAAAACGCTGGGGAAAACGGGTCTGGCGGCCCGCCAACCACAGAGTATTGCCCCAGGTAGTAGGCCCGGCCAGGACTCCAGGTGGGACCCTTGACCGGCAGTGGCCTGGGCGGGCCGCCGCGACACGCCAACCCCCGCGGCGCGGTTTGGTTTGGACCGCCCGGTCGCTTAGCGTATGAAGCAATTCTTGGCCCCAAGCACCGATCTGACCGACCGGGCGCGGGGCCCGCCGTGGGTATGCACCCACCAGCCAGGCCGCCCCAACCCGCCCTTGAGCCGTGGAGGCGGCAATGGGCAAAGACATCACTGTCGTGTTGAGTGTGGAGGTCGAGGCCGTGGCGGGGTGGCCCCCGCCGGAGGGCACCGCGGCCTCGCCCTCCGATCTGCAACGGGGCATCTTCGCTGTTGAAGTTGGCATTCCCCGCCTGCTCAAACTGTTTGAGCGGGCCGACGTCTTCTCCACCTGGTTCATCGCCGGGCACGCCGTGGAGACCTTTCCGGAGCAGTGCCGGGCGGTGGTGGACAACGGCCACGAGGTGGGCGCACACGGCTATGGCTGCGAAAACCCGGCCGCGCTGTCGCCCCAGCAGGAGGCTGCCATCATGGACCAGGCTGTCGGCCTGATCAGCCGTCTGGCCGGGCATGCCCCCCAGGGCTATTCGGCCCCGGGCTGGCAACTCAGCCCGCGAACCCCGGCGCTGTTGCGCCAGCACGGCTTCACCTACGACCATTCGCAACAGCACAAGGACTTCGCGCCCTACTACCTGCGGCTGGGCGAAGCCTGGCTGCCGCCGGATCTGGCGAATTGCCCGGCGGGCAGCGCCGCGGTGGTCCAGGCCCGCCAGGACCCGGACCTGGTTGAAATCCCGGCCAACTGGTACCTGGATGACCGCCCACCGTTGATGTATGCCCGGTCCCGCCGGGGCACCCACGGGTTTGTGTCGCCGCGCGTCATCGAGGACATGTGGAAGCAGCAGTTCGAATGGGTTTACCGGCACTTGCAGTATGCGGTGTTTCCCATCACGCTGCACCCGGAGGTGTCCGGCCGGCCGCAATGCCTGATGATGCTGGAGCGCCTGATCGCCTACTTCAAGACCTTTGAGGCGGTGCGTTTCACCACTATGGCAGAGGCGGCGGCGGCGTTCCGGCGGCGCTTCCCGGCGTCCGGGACGGAACGCCCGGCCGAGGCCTGACGGGTAGGCTCTGGTCCCCCCAGGCTCAGAAGAACAGCGCGATGGCCGGCACGGCGGTGAAGACAATCACCAGGTGGTTGAACAGCTTCTGGTTCAGCCGCTTGATCAGCACCCGCCCGGCCCAGGCGCCGATCAGCACCAACGGGGCCAGCACGGCCCACAGGCGCCAGGATTGGGCGTCGATCAGGCCCAGCCGGATGGAAAAGGGCAGCTTGAAGACGTTGACAAAGAAGAAGAACCAGGCGGCGGTGCCCAGGAAGCGCAGCATCGAAAACTTGGCCGCCAGCAGGTACAGGTTCATGGGGGCGCCGCCGGCGTTGGCCACCATGGTGGCGAAGCCGGCCAGCGAGCCGTAGCCCAGGTTCAGCGCCAGGCGGCCGGCCCGGGTGGAGGCCTCCTGGGCCGCCGCCGTCTCGCCGGGAGCGGCCGGCCCGGGGGTGGCAGCGGGCACCTCGGCCGGGTCTGCCGCCTCCGGTGGGCCGCCGGCCGTGGCCGGCCGTGCCCGATGTCGCGCCAAGACTTCGCTGCCAATGTGCAGTGCCACCATCGACAGCAGCACAATGGCGATGGTGATGCGCAAGGTGGCGTCGTTGATGTGGTCCATGAACCACGCCCCCACCAGCACCCCGGCCACCACCGGCAAGAAGAGCCGGGCCAGGGATTTCCAGGCCACATCCCGCCGGTAGATGCTGATCGCCACCAGGTCGCCGGTCAGCAGCAACAGCAGCAGCAGGCCGGTGGAGTACTTGGCCGGCAGGACGGCGGCATACAGCGCCACACAAATTGACCCCACGCCGCCAATGGCGGTCTTGGCGAAGCCAACGCCCAGGGCGCCGGTGGCGAGCGCCACCCAGGCAAGCACGGTTAGATCCGGCACAGGTCACAATGCTAGGGGGTGGTCCATGTCTCCCTGGCGGCGGAGGGGCCTATGAACGGTCCGCCCTGTGTTTAACGAGACCGGGCCAGGCGGCTAGCCGCCTGGCCCGGTCCGGTTTCCCCATGAGTCTCGCTGTGCAAAAGCGAGACCTATTACCACCCAGTGCCGATTTGGGTGGAGGCCTTGAAGGAACCGTTGCCACGGCCGGCGTAGAACAGCAGCCGGCCGTCTTGGGTGCGGCCAACAATGTCGCCGCGGCCATCGCCGTTCAGGTCGGAACCTGCCACCAAGGTCAGGCCGGTCCAGCCGTGGCCCACCTTGGTGGCGGCACCAAAGGTGCCGTTGCCGCGTCCGGCGTAGGAATACAGGTCTCCGGTGGTGGGGTTGACCATCAGGATGTCGGACCGGCCGTCCCGGTTCAGGTCGCCCGCCGCGTACAGGTTCAGGCCCACCCAGCCGCGGCCGGCGGCCAGCCGGCCCGGCTTGAAGGCGCCCTTGCCGTTGCCGGCGTAGACCCACAGCAGGCCCTTCGAATCGATGGCCAGCAGGTCGGGGTTGCCGTCCCGGGTCAGGTCCCCGGAGGGGATGATCCGGTAGCCGGTCCAGCCGTGGCCAATTTCGACCGCCGAGCCGAACACGCCCTTGCCTTGGCCGGGCAGCAGGTACAGCTTGCCGTTGGGGGTCACCGTCAGCAGGTCGGCCTTGCCGTCCCGGTTCCAGTCGCCGGGTGCGTACACCGTGGAGGTGGTGAAGCCCACACCAGCCTGGCCGGGTGTGGCCAACGTGCCACCGCGGCTGAACGGGTAGACCACCAGGTCGCCGGACTGGTCCACGGCCAGGATTTCGCCCAGGCCGTCATCGTTCACGTCCGGGGTTAGGGCGATCTGGCTGAACGGCACTTCCAGGGTGCCCACACCGGGCAAGTTGAGGGTGGCCGGCGGCGAGCAGCCCCAGTCGACCAGGTTGTCGAATGTGCCGCTGGAGGACACGGCCCCGGTCATGGAAACCGTCAGTTTCAGCCCAATCGGCAGGCAGCGGTCGGCCCAGGTCAGGGTGTAGGTGGAGCCGGTGGCCCCGGAGATGTCGCGGCCGTTGCGGGTCCATTGGAAGGACAGTTGGGCGCCGCTTGGGCCGTAGGAGGCTGAGACATACCGGACGGTCGAACCGGCATCGGGCGCGCCGCCCGGGGTGACCCGGGTGTTGACGTTGCCGCCCAGGAAGGTTTCCAGCACCTGGTACAGCTTGACCTGGTAGGTGTAGGAACTCTTGGACACGCCGCGGACGCCGGACACTGTCACCTGGTAGACATCGACGGTGCCGTTGGCCGGGGTGGTCATGGTGGGCCTTTGCCACACCAGCGTGTTGACGCCGTAGGAGTTGTTCGGCGTGAAGGTGCTGGTGGACAGTGTGGTGCCGTTCTTGGTCACTTTGACGGTGGCGTTGGAGAAGTCGGCGCCAACCGAACTGACGGACCAGCTCATGCCGTTGGGTGCCCACTGGGCCGGGAAATAGCCGGCGGTGGGCCAGGGGATAAAGGTCGGGTTGGTGGCGCTGGAGTTGATCCGGCCGCCAATCACCTGGATGGCGTTCGAATTGTTGGTGGAACCTGAACCCATGGTGGCTAGCTGCGGCTTGAGCAGCCAGCGGCGGTGGCCCACGTACGGCTGGTTGGACGTGCCCGGGTCCTCCATGTAGACCGTGACGGCCCGGGCGCCGGTGGCACCCAAGACCAGGTTGGACGTCGCACTGGCGTTGCCGCCCTGGTACGTGTAGCACTTCGAGTTGGTAGCAGGGTGGTGTGTCACGGCCGAGTTGGCCATGATGATGAGGGCGGCCTGCTGCGCATTGGCGCTCAGGTTCTTGTCCTCACTGACGGGGTCCAGGCCGGCCAGGGCCCGGATGGTGTTGATGGCGGTGAAGGTGGCGGTCTGGGCGGCGGATGAAACCGATCCGGCCACGCAGGTGTCGGTGTTGCCGGTCCAGGTGACCGGCACCTTTTCCGCCTGCACCACCTTGTTGTAGGCGGCGGTGACGGCGGCCTGGCTGCTGGTGTTGATGGCGGCACTGGCCGGCTCAACTACCACCTCCGGGGCGGCCTCGGCCACGCCGGTGGTGATGGTGGTGGCCTGGGTTGTCCGGAGGGCACCGGCCGGTGCGGCACCGGAGGCGGGCACCACACTTAGGGTGGCGGCCAACGCGATGGAGGCGCCCAGCGCCACCAAGGGGTGGGCCACAAGGTATTTCAGGGTCGTTCGGATTGGATGATCTTGGGGGGACATGCTCTTACCTTTCGTCTCGCCCTTGACCAACACCAGATTCATCCCATGTATTCCACGGGGCCCGTGACCTGCGCTTTCGCGGATGGCTGGACCCCTGGCAGGGGACGATGACAACGGACTTGCGGCGGCGTAGCAGGCACGCCTGTGATTGCGGTACAACATGGGGTCACCTCGGCACTAGATGAGTACTACCACTCAGAGATCTGAGCTAGCACCCATTACGTCATGAGTGAAAACACTGAAATGAGGACTAGTGTTATTACCTAGGTCCGAGGCTGTGATGCCGCTCACCGGGCCAGCGGCGAAACGCCTGGTAGCGGCCCGGAGGCCGAATCCTGGGGCCTTCACAGAAATGAGAAAACCATCACAAATCTAGGTTGTCTCCCAGGTCACACGCTGTTAGCCAGGTCACTAACTAGGTGCGACGCCGGTCACATGGGGTGCGGTTCCAGGGAGCGCCGAGTGGCTCCCAGGTGGCCGGTTCGGCACTGGCCCGGTGGCCGGCAGTGGGGCGCGGGTCAGCCACGTCGGTTGGCGGTGGCCCCATCGGTGGGGACTACGGGGCGGGCGCTTGGCGCTGTGGGGCGCCTGTGTTTGGGGGCCGCGGGGCGCGGCCGGGCGCCCACCGGTGGCACCCCAGCCTTTAGGGAGGTGTCAAACCAGTTGCTAGCTGAGCGCCGCCGCCACGGCCAGGTTGAGGGCGCGGCCAAAGTTCTGTTCTCGTTCGGCCGCCGTCATGTCGGTGCTGGGTGTGGTGAGATGGTCGGAGATGGTCAAGACGGCCAAGGCGGCGCCGCCCTCACCCGCGGCGGTGCCGAACAGGGCGGCCGCTTCCATCTCCACCCCCAGCACGCCGTGGGCCAGCAGGGCGTCGGCTTGCCCCGGCACTTGGCGGTAGAAGTGGTCCGAACTGAACACGACCCCCATCTTGACGTGGGGATCCCCGGCGGCGGCGGCCCAGGCCGCGGCCGCCAAGTGGAAGTCCGCCACGGCGCTGAAATGCACGCCCGGCACCCGCAGTTCATTCATCGAACTGGATGTGTGCGCTCCGGTGGCGATCACGACATCGCCTACTGCCACGGTGGGGGAGATGCCACCCATGGTGCCCACCCGGATGATCCGCTGGACACCAAAGAAGCGGTACAACTCGGTGGCGTACAGCGTGATGGTGGGCATGCCCATGCCGCTGGCCATGACGCTAAGGGGCTTGCCCTGCACCGTGCCCGTGTAGGCCTTATTGCCGCGGATGTCTGACACCACCCGGGGCTGGTCCAAGATGGCGGCGGCAATGCGGTCGGCTCGTTTGGGATCGCCGGGCATCAGGACGGCAGGGGCAATCTCGCCAGGTTCGGCGCCAATGTGCGGTGTGGCCATGGGCCAACCCTATCTTGGTTCCTCCGGTCCCCCTGGTTCCACCGCTTCGGCTGGTGACTCCGGCAGTGCCCGGAAGCTGGGTTCATAGGGCGCCAGGCGGGTCTGCATGACGCCGATGGCGTCCGGGTGGGCATCCGCCAGCACAAAGCGCCGGCCCAACTGGCCTGCCACCGCGCCCAGCGTGCCGCTACCGGCAAAGAAGTCCGCCACCCAGTCGCCCGGGGCCGATGACGCCTGGACTATCCGGCGGACAATGCCGCTTGGTTTCTGCGTGGGGTAGCCGGTCTTTTCGTTGCCGGTGGGGCTGACAATGGTGTGCCACCAGACGTCGGTGGGCAGCTTGCCGCGGGCGGCCTTTTCCGGTGTCACCAGGCCGGGGGCCATGTAGGGTTCCCTGTCCACCGCCGCGGCGTCGAAGAAGTAGTTCTTGGGGTGCTTGGTGTAGACCAGGATGGTGTCGTGCTTGGCCGGCCACCGCTTGGTGGCCCGGGCGCCGTAGTCGTAGGCCCAGATGATCTCGTTCAGGAAGCAGTCCCGGCCATAGAGTCCATCCAGCACCACCTTGGCGTAGTGGGCTTCGCGGTAGTCCAGGTGCAAATAGAGAGTGCCGTCCGCCGTCAACAGCCGCCGGGCTTGTTGAAGGCGCGGCTCCAGGAAGCCCCAGTAGTCCGCGAAGGCGTCGTCGTAGGCCAAGGCTTGTTGGCGGATACAGGAATAGGTCTGGCCATGGAAGCCGGTCCGGCTGCCTTGCTCGTCGCGCTTGACCACCATTGGTTCACGCTGTTGGCGCCGGCCGGTGTTGAACGGCGGGTCCAGGTAGATCAGCCGGAAAATGCCACCGGGTAGGGCGGCCATGACGGGCAGGTTGTCGCCCTGGAAAACCAGGTTGGGCCCGTCCGGCCGCCACGCAGAACTCACCCGTCCACTGTAATTGCGTTGGCCGGCCAGGCCCGGCCGGACACCCCCAAACTCCGGCCAGCCCCGGGTTGGCCACCCGGGTCCAGGTCCCAGGTGGCCATTTCCAGGGCCCCGCCGGCCCGGGGTTGGCCACCCGGGTCCAGGTCCCAGGTGGCCATTTCCAGGGCCCCGCCGGCCCGGGGTTGGCCACCCGGGTCC
>JAISTN010000244.1 GCA_031272565.1 Bifidobacteriaceae bacterium | reverse complement strand
CCGAACCACGGCCGGGAGGGCCTGGAACGGGTCATCCCGATCAGCGATGTGCTGCTGATCCACCCGTATTTCCAGGTGCCGCGGGAAAAGATCTACGACCCTGTGGCCCGTCAAGCGTTTGTGGACGAGGTCGCCATGATGGTGGACGTGGGCCGCCAGGCCGGCTTGCCGGAACTGGTCACGGAGACCTGTTGGGGGGCGGAGTTCGACCAGGACCGGGTGGAAAACATGAAGTTCACACTGGGCACCTTGGCCCGCTTCAACCTGGGCTTCATGCCGTACGCGCTGCACTACAGCCGGATTGCCGATCTGCATTTGCCGGAAGACGGCTACGTGGGGATTCCGCGGTTTGCCGCCTTCACGTTGAAGGACGGGTCGATCCGGCCCGGCCATGAGATCTACAACGAGTTCTAGGAGGTTCCCGATGTCGATCCAGGACTCGACCGTCCAGCCTGCCACCGCGGGTACCGGGCAGGCCACCTTGGCGCTGGCCAGGGACACCATCCGGCGGCACATCGACACCTTCAAGCAGTACGCCACGCCCCTGGCGGAGCGCCAGGCCGCCCTGGCCGGCATCCGCCGCCAGCAGGCCCTGATCAAGGCCACCAAGGCGGCCAATCCAGCGCTGGCCCGGGACTGCGACCAGTTCGACTACTGGCAGCCCCGGCCGGTGGCGCCCATCTTTGTCCAGCCCTCACAGGAGGTCACGCCATGACCGCAACCACCACCCCTGACACCAGCCAGGACGGCTTTGGCCCCTGGCGGGAGATCTTCAACGGCCGGGACCTGACCGGCTGGCGGCCCATCCCCCGCATTCCCGCCCCCATGTGGCCAGGCGGCCCCTACCACCAGGATGTCTACCCGGGCTACATGGAGAAGTGCGCCACGACATCGGGCAGGTGGGAGGTGATCGACGGCGCCATCGTGGGCGGCCAAGAGCCTCCTGGCTGCGGGCTGGGCGGCTACCTGTTGAGCGAAGAGGTCTTTGGCGATTTCGAGCTGACCTATGACATCAAGCCGGATTGGCCGGCCGACACGGGCGTGCTGGTGCGGGCCACCGAAATGGGCACCCAAGGCCTGCAGATCCTGTGCGACCACCGGCAATCCGGCGGCATTGGCGGCTTCTATGGCAACGGCACCGGGTCCTTCCATGCCCTGGCCTTCAACATCGACGCCGTGCGGGACGCGGACGGCCGGCCGGTTGGCCTGAAGATCGAATCCCCGCAGGAAACCCGCGAGCCGGTCACGGACGCCAAGAAGGCGCTGCTGAGCTACGCCGCCCAGCCGGAGGAGTTTCTGGCCGCCTGGCGCTGGGGCGACTGGAACACGTTCAAGGTCCGCTGCGTGGGCAAGTACCCGGTACTGACTAGCTGGGTCAACGGCGTCAAGCTGTATCAACTGGACACCGGCGCCATGGACTGGCCCACCTATGACCGCGATGCGGTGGCCACCCTGTTGGGCCGGGCCGGACACATCGCACTTGAGGTGCATGATAACGACCCGGGGCTGGGAGCAGGCCGCTGGGGACCCGGCGCCGTGGTGCGCTGGCGCCACCTGGCGGTACGCGAAAGCGCGATCGCGGACCCCACCTGACCAGCCCCGGGCCCGGCCCGCCCAGACGCGGGCCGGGGACCAGACAACCGAACACCACCCGAAAGGCACTACACATGACCACCGACTATTCGTCCGTGCGGGGCTTCAACTACCAGATGAGCCGCGGCACCACCAGCCTGGAGAACTGGCTCTACTTTGACCCGGACATCTGGGAACTGGAGCTGCGCCGCGGCAAGGACTACTTCCCGGCGTTTAACATGGTGCGCTACTGGCTGAGCTGGGACGCCTACTTCCGCCGCCCGGCCATCTTCAAGGGACATTTCGAACAGTCCTTGGCCATAGCCGACAAGTTGGGCATCAAGGTGATGCCGTGCCTGTTCAACCGTTGGCATGACGCCAGCGGCTACGACTGCGGCGGGGTCTACACGGAGAACATCGCGCTGCCGTCCGCCTGGGGTTACTACCGGCGTGAATACCGCGACTACGTGGCAGACCTGGCCCAGGAGCACGCCGGTGATGACCGCATCGCGATTTGGGACATCTGCAACGAGCCCTATTCCTATAACGACCTGAACGAGTTGACCCGGCCGCTGGTGCAGCCGGAAACGGACTGGTTGACGGAGATGT
Source organism: Bifidobacteriaceae bacterium (assembly GCA_031272565.1). GTDB lineage: Bacteria > Actinomycetota > Actinomycetes > Actinomycetales > WQXJ01 > JAISSX01. The sequence continues at coordinate 1,492 of JAISTN010000244.1, read as the reverse complement.
ACCAGACGTTGAAGCAGTTCGACCCGTCCACCCCGGTAGGGGTGTCGATCCACCAGCACCATGAACGGGAAGGCCTGGAGTGGGTCACGCCGATCAGCGACGTCATGCTGATTCACCCCTACTTCATTTGCACCCCGGAGCAGATTCATGATCCGGAGCACCGCCAGGACTACCTGGACCGGCTAGACCGGATGGTGGCCTACGGCCAAGAGGTGGGCAAACCCATGCTGGTGACGGAAACCTGCTGGGGCGCGCTGAAGGATGAAGACCGGGTGGAGATCCTGAAGTTCACGCTGGGCGCCATCCATGAACGGGGCTTGGGCTTCTTGGCTCACGCGCTGCACTATTCGCTGGTGGCGGACCTGCATGACCCGGTGGATGGCTTTGTGGGGCACTCCTACAACCTGGCTTTCACCACCAAGGACGGCTCGCTGCGGCCGGGCCATGAGATCTTCAACAACTACTGAGCGCCGGGCGTGGTGGCCGTGGGGATAACGGGGAACGGGGGCAGGGGATGACCGCTTCGGTGATACGGCTGGGCATTGTGGGCGCCGGCACCTGGGGTGAGACACACGCCCGCATCTACCAGGCCCACCCGGCGGCCCAGCCGGTGGCGGTGTGCGATGCCGACCCGGCGCGGGCCGCGGGCTTGGCGGACAAACTGGGCATCGGTTGGTGGTGTACCGACTTCCACGAGTTGGCGGCCCGGCCCGATGTCGACGCGATCGCCATCGTCACCCCGGACTTTGCGCACGCCGAGGTGGCGGTGGCCGGCGCCCAGGCGGGCAAGCACTTGTTGATCGAGAAGCCGCTAGCCACCACCCGGGACGATGTCCAGCGGATCATGGAGGCCGTGGACCGGGCGGGAGTGCGGGCCATGGTTGACCTGCACAACCGCTTTTCGCCGCCGTTCAACGTGGCCCACCAGGCGATTGCCGATGGCGAATTGGGCCAAGTGCAGAACCTCTACCTGCGGCTGAACGACGCCAAGTGGGTGGCCACCGACATGCTGCCGTGGGCGGCCCAGAGTTCCATCCTGTGGTTCTTGGGTTCGCATTCGGTGGACACGCTGCGCTGGATGGCGGGCAGCGAGGTGACCAGGGTTTACGCCGTGGCCCGGTCCGGCCTGCTCAAGTCACTGGGGGTGGACACGGTGGACACCTACCTGACCACCCTGGAGTTTGCGGACGGCACCATCGCCCAGATGGAAAACGGCTGGATCAATCCCAACGCCATGCCCTGCGTCAACGACATCAAGTTCACGGCCGTGGGGTCGCGCGGGCAGATCAACATCGACGCCTCCAGCCACAACCTGATCCAGCAGTACACGGACAGCCAGGTGACCGTGCCGGACATCCTGGTGCGCGGGCAGGTGTTCGGCTACCCGGCCGGCTTTGCCTACCAGTCGATCCGGTCGTTTGTGGACTGCCTGGCCAGCGGCCAGGACTTCCGGGTGACGCTCGATGACGCCGCCAAGGTGTCGCTGATCGTG
>JAISTN010000201.1 GCA_031272565.1 Bifidobacteriaceae bacterium | reverse complement strand
CAAGTACATCTTGCAGTTCGTGGTCTTCGCCGCCCTGCTGTTCCTGACCTTGGCGACATCGACCCTGGCAACCCACCTGACCACCGCCATCATGGACCTGGTGGGCTTTCCGCACGGCTTGTGGGAGCCGTTGATCTCCCGGGTAGTGTTTGGCGTTGCCTCGATCCTGTTTGGCTGGTTGTTGTTTGTCTATGTGTTGGCCTTCCTGCCGTCCTACCGCCAGCCGTTTGGCACCATCGCCAAGGGCGCCCTGGTGGGGGCCGTCATTTGGTTTGCGGTCCAACAGGTCATGACCTACCTGATCCGCTTCTTGTACCGGGGCGAGACCGCCAGTTTCTTTGGCCCCCTGTTTGTGGCCTTAGTGGTGTTCAACTTCCTGGGCCAGGTGGTGCTGTGGGTGGCGGCCTGGACCGCCACCTTGACGGACCACCCGGCGGTCAAGAAGCACGGCGTCCGGCTGATTCGCCGGGCCGCTGGCGCACCGTCCAGCCTGGTGCCGGGTGCCGCCTCTGGGACTGCCACCGCCCCGGCCTTTGGCTCGGTGCCCGATGCCGCTCGCGGGCCGGCCAGCGCACCGCCTGGCACTGCCGCCCGGGCCGTCACCGCCGCCGCGACATCGGCCACAGCCCCGGGCCCGGGGCCTGCCCCAATGGCCGGCCGTCCCTGACCAACCAATCGCCCCTGACCGGCCGGTACTTACCCCCTAACCCGTTCGCCGGCAGCGAACGGCCCTGCGGGTAAGGTCCGCCTGGCCCGGATTGGGCCCCACCCGGCCAGGTAGGATCACCAGGTGCCGTGGCGGCGCCCCAGGGCGGGGCGGGCAGCAAGGTTCCAGCTTGGCCGCCATGCGCAAGACCCTGAAAGGACAGTCCCTTGAGTACCTCACCGGCGGCCAAAGCCGCGCCTGCTTCCCCTCAACCGAAACTCAACCCCTTGCGGCGGGTGGCGCGCCGGTGGAACGCCATCGGGTTGATCACGCGCATCCTGGTGGGCCTGGTGGTCGGGGCCGGCCTGGGCCTGGTGGCACCCAAGGACGGCGAGGCCGTGGTGCCGGCCATGGACTGGATCAACGTCTTGGGTGAACTGTTCGTGGGTGCCCTCAAGGCTTTGGCTCCCATCTTGGTGTTCGTGCTGGTGATCAGCGCCCTCGCCAACGCGCGGGCCCAGACCTCGATGCACCGCATCTTGGGCCTGTACCTGTTTGGCACCTTCCTGGCCGGCTGTGTGGCGGCGGCCGTCACCATGGCGTTCCCGTTCAAGCTGACCCTGCCGCCGCCGGAAGCAGGCCAAACCGCTCCGGGCGGCATCGGGCAGGTGCTCAAGACCCTGGCCACCAACGTGGTGGCCAACCCGGTGGCGGCGCTGACCAACGCCAACTACCTTGGCATCTTGGCCTGGGCCGTCATGATCGGCATTGCCTTGCGGCTGGCCAACGACACCACCAAGTCGGTCATGGAAAACCTGGCCGGCGCCATCGCCAAGGTGGTCCGGTGGGTCATCAACCTGGCGCCGTTTGGCATTCTTGGCCTGGTTTTCAACGCGGTCAGCACCAGCGGGCTGGAGATCTTTACGGAATACGGCCGCCTGTTGGCGGTCCTGGTTGGCTGCATGCTGGTGATGGCGCTGGTGGCCAACCCGTTGCTGGTGCTGGTGGTGCTGCGGCGCAACCCTTATCCGTTGGTGCTGCGCTGCCTGAAGGATTCCGGCGTGACGGCCTTCTTCACGCGCAGCTCGGCCGCCAACATTCCCGTCAACCTGGAACTGTGCCGCAAGCTGGGGCTGAACCCGGACACCTATTCGGTGTCGGTGCCGCTGGGTGCCACCATCAACATGGCGGGGGCCTCGGTCACCATTACGGTGATGGCGTTGGCGGCGGCCAACACCCAAGGCATCGCGGTTGACTTCCCCACCGCCGTGGTGCTGTGTGTGCTGGCGGCTGTTTCGGCCTGCGGCGCCTCCGGCGTGCCGGGCGGCTCACTGCTGCTGATCCCGCTGGCCTGCTCGCTGTTCGGCATCTCCAACGATGTCGCCATGCAGATGGTGGCCATCGGCTTTATCGTGGGCGTGGTGCAGGATTCTTGTGAGACGGCCCTGAACTCTTCGTCGGACGTGTTGTTCACGGCCACGGCCGAATACTGGGATTGGAAGAAGGCCGGCCGGCAGTTCAAGGCCGGCGCCCTGCTGGAAGCGTAGGGGCCCGGGCGGTTCGCGGACCGGTCGCTCCGGGCGGGCCGCCGGTTGGCGCGGCCGTGTCCCGGTAATGGGACAATCAAGCCATGGACTTGAGCCCTTGGGAGGCCGGTTACGTCCGGGCCGCCGCTTGTTCCTGCCCGGTCAAGTTGGCGGAACCGTTGGCCAACGCGGCCGCCATCTTGGACCTGGCGCAAACCCTGAGCGCCCAGGCGGTCCAACTGGCGGTTTTCCCGGAACTGGGGTTGACCGGCTATTCGCTGGATGACCTGTTCATGCAGAACCGGTTGCTGGGCGATGTGGAGTTGGCCCTGCAGGAACTGGCCAGGCGCTCGGCCAGCCTGCCGTTGGTGCTGGTGGTGGGCGCGCCCCTGCGTGGCACACACCGCTTATATAACTGTGCCGTGGTGATAGCCGGCGGCCAGATCCTGGGTGCGGTGCCCAAGTCCTACCTGCCCAACTACCGCGAGTTCTATGAGCACCGCCAGTTCGCCAGCGGCGTGGGGGTGGCCGATTCGGCCCGCGTCGGTGCGGTGGAAGTGGCGATCGACACCCTGCAGTTGTTCCAGATCGAGTGGGCGGCTCTGGGCGGCACGCCGGCGGGCTTGGCGGCCGGCGGCGGCGCGGACGGCGCTCAGCCCGCTTTCACACTGGGGGTTGAGGTCTGTGAGGACCTGTGGGTGCCCGTGTCCCCGGCGGCCGAAGCCGCCCTGGCCGGGGCGGAGGTCATTGCCAATCTGTCCGGTAGCCCCATCACGGTGGCCAAGGCCCGCGAGCGCCAGCGCCTGTGCGAGGTCCAGTCCGCCAAACTGCTGGCAGGCTACGTCTACGCGGCCGGCGGCGTCGGTGAATCCAGCACCGACCTCAGTTGGGACGGGCAAACCTTGATCTATGAGCGGGGCGAACTGCTGGCCGAATCGGACCGGTTTGTGGACGGCCCGGTCGCCACCGTGGCCGATCTGGACCTGGCGCTGATCCGCCAAGACCGGATTAGGCAGGGCACGTTTGACGACAACCGGGTGGCGTTCCAGGACCGCTTGGTGGGTTACCAGCGCCGGCGGGCGGCCGTGCCGCGGCCGGCCGCCGGGGGGCCCCTGAAGCGGCGGCTGGCCCGCTTCCCCTT
>JAISTN010000133.1 GCA_031272565.1 Bifidobacteriaceae bacterium | reverse complement strand
GTTTGCCCAGGCCACGGCCCTTCAGGAAGCTGGTGGGGTAGAGCATTTCCTGCATGCCGGGCCCGCCGGCCGGGCCCTCGTAGCGGATCACCACCACGTCCCCGGGCTTGACTTGGCCCGCCAGGATGCCGTCCACGGCGGCCTCCTGCGATTCGAACACCACCGCTGGTCCCTCGAAATGCCAGATCGACTGGTCCACGCCGGCTGTCTTGACCACCGCGCCATCGGGTGCCAGGTTGCCGCGCAAGACCGCCAGGCCGCCATCGGCGGTGTAGGCATGGGCCACGTCCCGGATGACACCCGCCGCCGCGTCGGTGTCCAACGTGTCGTAGCGTTCCGCCTGGGTGAAGGCGGCCGGCGAATAGCGGTTGCCGGGCGCGGCCCGGAACAGCCGCTTGGCCTCATCAGTGGCCACCCCGGAACGGACGTCCCAGTCCCCCAGCCAAGACGCGACATCGGGCGCATGCACCGAACCGACGTTCTTGTCGAACAGGCCCGCCCGGTACAGTTCGCCCAAAATGGCCGGGATGCCGCCCGCCCGGTGAACGTCCTGGATCAAGGCCGTGCCGTTGGGCGCCACCTTACAGATGCAGGGCACCAGGTGGCTGAGTTGCTCGATGTTGTGCAGCGTGAAATCAACCCCGGCTTCCTGGGCAATTGCCAAAATGTGCAGGATCGTGTTGGTCGACCCGCCCATGGCGATGTCCAGGGTCATGGCGTTCTCAAACGCGGCCAGGGTGGCAATCGACTTGGGCAGCACCGATTCATCGCCGCCCTGGTAGTAGCGCTGGGCCAGTTGCACCACGGTGGCCCCGGCGCGGCGGAACAGGCCCTCGCGGTCAACGTGGGTGGCCAGCAGGGTGCCGTTGCCGGGCAGGGCCAGGCCCATCGCCTCTGTCAGGCAGTTCATCGAGTTGGCGGTGAACATCCCGGAACAAGACCCGCAGGTGGGGCAGGCGCCTTCCTCGATGCGGGCCAGGTCCGCATCTGAGACCTCTGGGTTGGCCGATTCGGCCATGGCCACGATCAGGTCCAGCCGGTCCCGGGTCTGGCCGCTGGTCAGCGTGGCGCGACCGCCCTCCATGGGGCCGCCGGAAACGAACACGGTGGGCAGGTTGAGGCGCATTGAGGCCATCAGCATGCCGGGGGTGATCTTGTCGCAGTTGGAGATGCAGATCAGCGCGTCCGCCCGGTGGGCGTTCACCATGTATTCGACCGAATCGGCGATCAGGTCGCGGCTGGGCAGCGAATAGAGCATGCCGCCGTGGCCCATGGCGATGCCGTCGTCAACCGCGATGGTGTTGAACTCGCGCGGAATGCCGCCGGCTTGCCGGATGGCTTCGGAGACGATCCGGCCCACTGGGCTCAGGTGGGTGTGGCCGGGCACAAACTCGGTGAACGAGTTGGCCACGGCGATGATCGGCTTGCCAAAGTCCTCCCGGGGCACACCGGCGGCGCGCAACAGGGCACGGGCACCGGCCATGTTGCGGCCGTGCCACAGGACATCCGAACGTTGGGCGGGCATGGCTTCTGCTCCTTAGGTCTGCTTGTCGTTGACTGCAGGCAAGCCTATGCCCGATGGCGCCTGGGCGCCGCTGTTGGGCCTCAAAGCGTCAGACAGACCACCGTGGTCAGCGCGCCGGTGAGCGCGATCTCGCCCAGGGCCGGGGCTGGCCGCTTGTCAGGCCAAGGGGTCGTCGGTGGGGAAGCCCAGGGCTTGCGCCACGCTGGACATGTGATTGTCGTGGGTCGCGATCGTCAGGTTGGGGTCAAACCGCAGGGCGGTCGCCAGGTGGATGGCGTCGAGGCTTCTGACGTGGCGTTCGATGGTCTCGGCCAGGCGCAAGGTGGTGTCGTCGATGGACAGGAGCGCAATGCGGTCCGTGGCGGCATCGACATCGGCGAGGTCGAGTTGTTCACGCCTGGCCAAGCGCACCAACTCGAGGCGCAGCAGGCGAGACGCCACAACAAGATCGTCAGCGTGACAGCGGGCATCGAGCCACGCCGCCGCCCGCCGGTCGCCATCGGGCAAGATGGCGTGGCCCACCACCGACGAGTCGACGTAGTAGGCCGCCATTTAGTGGTCGCCTTTCAGTTGGGCGATGATCCGGTCGATCTCTGCCGTAGAGCGGCCAGTCGCCCGCCGCGGCGGCCACGCCCGGGGGCGTTCCGCCCGGGGTGTCAAGCGGCCCTCGCGCAGCGCCGCGGTGTAAGGGTCGTCGCCACCTGTGGTCAGCGCCACGATCTGCCACTTCGGCACGCCGCGCTCGGTCACAGTGACGGGCCGGCCGGTGGTGGCGACGCTTTCCAGCACGGCGGCGGTTTGGTGGTTCAGAGTCCTCTTGGTGATGGTCGCCATGCCCCCAGGTTACCAGCATGTCTGACCAGTGTCAGACACTCCCTGCGGTGCGGGCCGAGCGGACGGGGACGGCGGCAGCCAGGGCTAGCAGGGCCACGCCCGCCAGGGCCGTGATCACCAGGGGCCCTGAACCGGGGGTCCAGGCCCCGCCGCCCATGTAGATGATTGAACTGTCGCCCAGGGCGATGTAGTGCTGGGGCACCCAGGGATAGATCCAGTGCTGCCAGAAGCCGGGCAGCATCTCGCGGGCCAGCATGGCCGAGGACATGCCGCCACCGAAAACCAGGATGATGACCAGCGCACCTAGGGGCACGGCCAGGCTGAGCGCGCCAAGGAACAACGCCATGACGGCGAAGGACGCCAGCCACAGGAACAGCGTCAGCGTGCCGAAGGGCAGGTTAAGCCCGCCAATCCAGGTGACGATCAAGACGGCGCAGACGGCAACAATCAGCGAGAGCCCAGCGGCATAAGCCAGTTGGCGGCCGTACGTCCGGAGCTTCTCGCCGCGGCCGGCGGCCCGGGCCGGCCGGAGGGCCAGGAACAGGATCAGTGTGCCGGCCATGGTCATCATGATGAGCGGCATGATCAGCATCTGGGAGCCCATCAGGGCGGAGGTGGCACCGCCGCCGATTTCGGCCGCGTGGACGGTCTCGAACTGGGCCGTCACCCCGGCCTGGGCAAACATGGCCGCCAAGGCCTGTTGCATGGTGGCGGCCAGCATTGGATTCTTGCCCTGGTTGACGATGACGCGGACGGCCGGCGGGTCCCCCTGCCCGGCCTGGGCGGCTGCCTGGTCTTGGCTGTAGCCGGCCGGGATGACGACCGCGCCGTAGTACTCGTTGGTGTCCAAGGCCGCATTGACGGCAGCCTCGCTGTCGAGTTGAGTCCAGGCCAGGGGTGAGGCCTGGCCGGCGGATTGAGCGGCGCCGGACGTCAGTTGTTGGACCAGGGCAGCCCCCAAGTCGATCTCGCCGGCGGGTGTTGTGGCGCCCTGGTCAAGCGTGACGATGGCAAAGGGGACAGCCTTGGGGTTGGCGCGCAACATGGGGGCGACCACCAGCGACATGATGCAGGTGATGAAGATGACCGCCACCACAGGCAGGGCGAACCGCCGGTTGCCGAAACGATCAAAGGTCAACATCTTGGCTCCTTGTGCCGGGAGGGAATCACAACTAGAATCATAATAGGATTATGGTTATAGTTAAAACAGAGGGACCGAGCCCATTCTTCTGGTTCGGAGCCTAGGAGCCAGGACGGGAGGAACAAATGGCCAGGCCACGTCACGACGCCGGGGGCGTCCCCGCCCAGCAGCGACTGGAG
>JAISTN010000094.1 GCA_031272565.1 Bifidobacteriaceae bacterium | reverse complement strand
ACCCCTGAGGCACGCCCAGAGTGGCGGCCCGGGCCGCGCCATCGGGCCCCTTCAGGGAGCTGACCGGCATGCCGGCAATGCAGCTTTGCACGCCCAGGGCGGTGGCCGCCAGGGCCATGTTTTCGGTGGCCAGGCCGGCGTCCAGCAGGGCCCAGTCGTTGCCCTGATCTGGCACGGCAACCAGGATGACGGCCGGGGCGCCGTGGGTGTAGGCGCCAGGGCTGTCCGCGGCCGCGTCCAGCAACGCCACCTGGTCTGGTTCGGTCACCACCACCAGGCGGACCGGTTGCAGGTTCATGGCGCTGGGCGCCTGCAGGCCGGCGGTGGCGATCTGCTGCAAGACCGCCTTGGGCACGGCTTGGCCGGTGTATGAACGGGTGGAATGGCGGGCGGCGATGTCGTCCAAGGTGCCCATGGCGCCTCCTCTTGCTTGGGAACAACGGTGCGTACGCTCGCAACGGAGCGTAGGTGGTTCGAAGGTTGTGCGCCTGAATGGATTCGAACCATCGACACCCGCTTTAGGAGAGCGGTGCTCTATCCCCTGAGCTACAGGCGCTAGCGGGCCACCAGTCTACCGCCGCGGGCCAGCAACGGCTTGTGCCCGATGGCGACCGCTGGCCCAGGGGGTCTGGTATTACCTGCCGTGGTGGGCGGCATCGGGCACCGGCGCCACGGGACCGGGACGCCCCGGTGGACGGTCCAGTGTTACTTGACCGACCCCTCTGTCAGGCCGGTACGCCAGTAGCGCTGCAACAACAGGAACGCGATGATCACGGGCACAACGGCCACAAAGGACCCAACAATCACCAACATGCGCAACTGCGGCGCGTAGTAGATCTGCGAGTTCCAGGAGTACAGGCCCAACGAGACGGGGTAAAGCCGGTCGTTTTGCAGCATCACCAGCGGCAGGAAGAAGTTGTTCCAGATCTGGGTGAACTGGAACAGGAACATGGTCACCAGGGCCGGCGCCATGATGCGCAGGCCAATCGTGGCGAAGGTGCGCAGTTCGCCCGACCCGTCTATCCGGGCGGCCTCCATGACCTCGTCCGGCATGGCGCTGGCGGCGTAGATGCGCGCCAGGTAGACCCCGAACGGGCTGACCAGGGACGGCAGGAAGACGGCCCAGAAGGTGTTGACCAAGCCGGCCGAATTGAACAGCAGGAACAATGGCAGGGCCAGGACGGTGCCGGGCATCAGGATGCCGCACAGGATGACGTTGAACATGGCCTCGCGCCCACGGAAGGCATACTTGCCCAGCGCGTACCCCATCATGGCAGCGATCAGAGTGGCGATGGCGCCACCCACCCCCGCGTACAGCAACGAGTTCAGGCACCAGCGCAGGTAGCGCCCGCCGTTTTCCGCCGCCAGGTCACGCAGGTTGCCGCCCAACTGGAAGTCGCTGCTGAACCACAGGCCAAAGCTGGACGCCAAACTGGACCGGGTCTTGGTGGAGGCCACAAACACCCACCACAGCGGCGTCAGGAAGTAGACCGCGAATAGGGCCATGAAGGCCGTGGAGCCAAACACCGACACCGGGTTTTCGCGCGGCCCGCGGCCCTGGCGCTGGGTCGTCTTGGGCACCTTGGGTCGCCGCCCGGTCCCTGGCCGGCTGGTCGTGGCCCGGCCGGTCACAGCCCGGTTGGTGACGGCCCGGTTGGTGACGGCCCGGCCGGTCATGGCTCGGTCGGTCGTGGCCCGGCCGCCCTTGTCGCTCTGCCTGGTGCTCATGCCTGGAACGCCCTCTTCTGCATCGACTTCAGGAAGGCGAACGACAAGATGCACGTGCTGACGGCCAGCACCACCGAGAAGGCCGCCGCCAGCGGGTAATTCGGCACCGCCGAGGTCGCAAAGACCAGCATGTTCGGCGTGTAGTCCGAGGTCATCGCGTCAGACAGCTTCAACAGCACGGTCGGTTCGTTGAACAGTTGCAGCGTGCCGATAATCGACAAGACCCCGGCCATGATGATGGTCGGCATGATCGAGGGGATCTTGATGGACCAGGCGATCCGCAGGTAGCCGGCACCGTCGATGCGGGCCGCCTCGAACAGTTCCTGGGGGATGGCCTGCATGGCCGAATACATCACCAGCATGGTGAAACCAGCTGCCGTCCAGACCACGATGTTGGCCACCGCCCACAAGACGTGCGGCCCGGACAACAGGTCCAGCGCCTCCGCCCAGGACCGCACCGGGGACAGGGTGGGGGCATAGAAGAAACCCCACATGATGGCCGCCACCACGCCGGGCACCGCGTACGGTGCAAAGAAGGCCAGGCGGAAGAAGCGGCGCCCTTTGACCAGCGGTGAGTCGATCAAGAGCGCGAACGTCAGCCCCAGCAGGATGGTCACCGGCACCTGGGTTACCAGCAGTAGCAGGACCCGCCGCAGCGAGGCCCAGAAATCGGCTGATTGGAACACCCGCCGGTACTGGTCCAGGCTGCCAAACACTTCCTCGCCCTTGGCGTAGGCGGACGCCCGCTGCACCTTGGTGAAAGAGGCGTACAGCGCGTACCCGACCGGCAAGATGTAAAACAGGGCGTACAGGCTCAGGAACGGCGTGGTGAACAAGGCGATGGCCCGGCCGTGGCGCACGCCCCGCCCCCGGTGTTGCCGGCTCTGGGGTGCGGCCCCGGCCACCGCTGCCGCCCGCTCGGCGGATGCAACAACGGCCGCCGCTGCCGCCCGCTCGGCGGACGGCAGCTGGCGCTTTGCCTGCCCTGTCACGGTTGTTGCCCTCCCATCTGGGTGCCGCGCTGTGCCCTTCGGGCCGCCACTGCTGGCCAACGGTCCGGTTTGGGGGCCGCCGGGAGGCCGGCGGCCCCCAAACCTCCCTGACTTGGCAGTCCAGGTCTGTGGCGGCCGATCGATGGGCAGATCAGCCCGCTACTTGGTCACAGCCAAGCCCTGCGCCTCCATCGTGTCGATGGTCTTGGTTTGGATCACGCCCAGGGCCTCGTACACGGTCTGCTGACCCTGGAAGACCTTGGACATCTCATCCGACAGGTCCTGGTTGACCTGGGTCATGGTGGGACCCCAGACCCAGCCTGGCGGGATGTGCAAGGCGGCGTCATCGAACAACTCCCAGACGTTCTGGCCGCCGTAGAACTCCACGCCCGTCTGCATGGCTGGGACCTTGGCCACGGCGTCCTTCAGCGGTGGATACAAGCCACCGTTGACGTTGTCCAGTTCCAGGGCCTCGGTGGCGGTGGTGACCCAGATGGCGAACTGCGCCGCCTCATAGGGGTGCTGTACC
>JAISTN010000073.1 GCA_031272565.1 Bifidobacteriaceae bacterium | reverse complement strand
GGACCGCCAACACACGGGCCTCATAATCCGTCTCCACCCGGCAATCGAAATCAGCCAAAGCGATCCTGACCTGAGGCTCCGACGCCTGCAAACCCCACAGATCACCCTCCTCCCACTGGCTCCCATCCGGTTGGGTGCTCGCAGCCAGAGTCCACGCAACATAGGGGCTCGCGTAGTGGTTGAACGTGATCATCGTCTGCTCCATGACCCACGGCGACACGTCATACCCCGCCCGCAGCATGCACTGATTCCAGTCCGCGCCGGCCTGCACCACCCGCGGGTCATCCCCAACCTCCCACCACTGGATCTTCATCATCCCAGCCTTGAGCCCGTAGTAGGCCTCATCGAATGGCCGAGAAGCGGGCGTCGGCTCCGGGTGAGCCGCGTAAGCCCGCGCCGAACAACCCTCAGTCTGCTCACCTTCGGTGCCGGGGCCGTCCATCGCCAAGTCATATGCAGCCTGAGCTTCCACGCTCAGGGACGCTCGGTAGGCCTCATTCGGAGCGTTCGCCTGCTCAATCCTGGACGCCTCCTCGCTCCCCAGGTCCAGGCTGGGATAAAACACCTCGTCCAGTCCGTAGCCCCACTGCTCTACGACGCTTCTGTCGTCTGCGAGGTCAGGAACGTGCAACAAGTCGAGGCCGTCGGCCGTCAGTATCGAACTACCGTCGGTGACGGCATCCACGTACTTTAGTGGGTAGTATTCGAAGCCCGCCCCGGCCATGCACACCTGCAGGTCATTTTCGACCGCGTCATACCATTCTGCCCACCGGTCTGAATCGTAACTGTCCAACTCGAGCACAGTCTGATAGATAGCGAGATACTCGGCGAAAGGAGAGTCCGGGAGCACAGTCACCGTCGTCGCCGCTGGGCCCCCAAGCTGCTGGGCTAAAGATGCTGCTAGCTCAGACGCCCGGCTCGACTGGTCGTGGCTGACCCCAACCCCGGATCCACCAGTGGTTGCTGTCCCAGTCGTGTCCGGTGGCGTACACCCGGCCATGGCTGCCGCAAGTACCACGGCAAGTGCCATGGCACGGCGAGACCGGCAGTGGTACGCGCCCACTGCTCCACAAGCGAAGCGGCTACACATCAGGGCATCATTCCTCGAGTTCGACGTTCTCAGTACGTGACGTAGTCGTGGGCACACCAATACTGGGGCTGCGATGGCTTGTAGTCAGTACCCTGGCCGCTCCAAAACAACATGGCATTGTGGGTAATCGGGCCGTAGATTCCATCCGGGTTGGTGCCAGCATAATAGGCCTGGACCTTGCGAAGGGCATACTGTGTGTTCACTCCGAAGACTCCGTCCAGTGGCCCAGGGTTTTCCCAGTAACAGTACTTAATCGCTTCCTGCAACACCAACGTAGCGTTGTTCTTGGCGGTGTATCCCGCTCCGATCAGGCAGTTCCGGTAGGACACCAGGTTCTGAGCCGCCTTGAGGGGCACATAAACCCCGGTGATGAAGGACTGGCCGCCTGACGCACCGACTCTGAGGCGAGCCTTGCAGTAGGCGTCGGTTGACGAGGCGGCGTCAGCTACCTCGCCTTTGGGGGGGCGATCACCAGTGCGCCTGTCAGCAGCAGGCCGAAGGCGATGGCGCGGGTCAGGGTCTTGGCCGGGCGCGGCTTGGTTGACTTGATCATGTAGGGACACTCCTTTGCTTGGGGGGCTTGAAGGAGCAAACAACCCTGGGTCCGGGGAAGGTGCGGGGCACGGGCCTGGGGCTGCCTGACCTTTCGACAGGACTGACACTCGCACGCAGGGGTTTAGCGTGGGTTGCCAGCCGGTTATTGGCTAATGACGCCGCAGGCCAAGGACTGGATCTTGCCCCGGCCTGGCCTGGCAGCAGCCTGAGTCAAATCATCAAGCTGATGTCAATGGCCAGCGGGACTTCCCTGTGGGTTGCCGTGGGTCAGAACGTCAGTGGTCGCTTCTATGGTGGAACCGGGAGCCACCGAGTGAGAACCAGAAATGTCAGAACCAGATGACGGCAGGGACGGGTAGCAGTACCATATTTGGTACCAGTACCAAGACAAGGAGGCGATGCCCGGTGGCCATCACAGCAAGTCAGGCTCGCCGGGAACTGTTCCCGTTGATCAAGCGGGTCAACGATGACCAGGACGTGGTGGAAATCGTCTCGAAGCATGGCAACGCCGTCTTGATGTCGGAGGCGACATACCGCTCGTGGCGGGAGACGGCCTATCTGCTGGCTTCGCCGGCCAACGCCCGGCGCCTGCGCGAATCGGTTGAGGCTGCTCGCCGCGGCGAGGTGGAGCGCCACGACTTGATTGCCCCGGAGTGATCCGGCATGAACCTTGTGTTCACCGCTCAGGGCTGGGAAGACTACAGCCACTGGGCCGAATCGGACCGCGCCATGCTGAAGCGTGTCAACCGGCTGATCCAGAGCGCCACCCGGACGCCCTTCGTGAGACTGGGCAAGCCTGAGCCGCTCGTAGGCGAGTACAGCGGCCTGTGGTCTCGCCGCATCACCGACGTTCACCGCCTGGTTTACGAAGTGGCTGATGGTGCCATCACTATCCACCAGGCCCGGTACCACTACTAAGAGGCGGTTCACATCTCCCTGGGGCAGAGCGACGGCGCGAACCAGGGTGGGCGTGGGGTCGCCGCGACGGTGCCTATAAGCTAGGGGGGTGACCTACGTTATTGCCGGGCCGTGCATCGATGTGAAAGACAGGGCTTGCGTGGACGAATGCCCCGTCGACTGCATCTATGAAGGCGTCCGTTCCCTTTACATCCATCCCGACGAGTGCGTGGACTGCGGCGCCTGCGAGTCCGTCTGCCCCACCCAGGCCATCTTCTACGAAGACGACCTACCGGAAGAGTGGGCCCAGTTCACGGCCATCAACCGGGAGTTCTTCGACACGCTCGGTTCGCCGGGCGGCGCCTCGCGCCTGGGCGAACAAGACTTCGACCCGCCGGCCGTGACCGCCTGGCCGCCCCAGGGCTGAACCGCCCCCATGGGTTTCGACCTGGGCGCGCTACCGGTCTTTCCCTGGGACCTGCTGGAACCCTATAAGGCACAGGCCGCGGCTCACCCCGGTGGGCTGATCGACCTGTCGGTGGGGACGCCGGTCGACCCGACCCCACCGGTGTTGCAACAGGCCCTGGTGGCCGCCGCCGATTCACCCGGCTACCCGGCCACCATTGGCAGCCCGGCGTTGCGCGGCGCCATCGTGCATCACTACGAGCAGGCCCGGGGGGTGACGGGCCTGACGCCCGATGGCGTCCTGCCCACCTTGGGTTCCAAGGAAATGGTGGCGCTGCTGCCGTCGCTGCTGGGCCTGGGGCCCGGTGACGTGGTGGTGCACCCACACATCGCCTACCCCACCTATGACCTGGGGGCGCGCCTGGCGGGGGCAACACCGTGGCCCTGCGCCCACCTGGATGGCCTGCCGCCGGACGTCGCGGCGCGGGTCAAACTGGTTTGGGTCAACTCGCCGGCCAACCCCCACGGCGCCGTCCTGGGGGTGGACGAACTGACCGCGGTGGTGGCCTGGGCGCGCCAACACGGCGCGGTGGTGGCGGCCGACGAATGCTACGCCGCCTTGCCCTGGGCCGAACCGTGGGTGACGCAGGGGGTGCCCTCGCTGCTGGACCCGCGGGCCACCGGCGGCGACCTGGCCGGCTTGCTGGCCCTCTATTCGCTGTCCAAACAATCGAACGCGGCCGGCTACCGGGCGGCCTGGGTGGCGGGCGATCCGGCACTGATCAAGCGCCTGGCCGCCGTTCGCAAACACATGGGCATGATGATGCCCGGCCCGGTACAGGCGGCGGCCGTGGCGGCCTTGGCCGATGGCGCCCACGTGGCCGCCCAGCGCCAGCTCTACGGCCGGCGGCGGCGGGTCTTGGCGGCGGCCCTGACGGAGGCCGGCCTTGCCATCGAAGGCTCCCAAGCCGGGCTCTACCTCTGGGTGACCACGGCCGACCGGCAGGACGCCTGGGCCACCGTGGCCGCCCTGGCAGACCTGGGCATCCTGGTGGCACCCGGCACCTTCTATGGTGAGGCGGGGGCGCAACACGTCCGGATTGCCCTGACCGGCAGCGACCAGCAAATCGCCGAGGCGGCCGCCCGCCTGGCTCCCTGAGGCCCGTTCACCGGACCGGCCAGGCCCCCGGTCCTAGGGGCCAAACCGCAAGCTGGTCGGGGCCGATGCCGTGACCTGGGATAATTGTCTGGGAGCCCACCGATCCGGCCGTCGCCGCCAGGCGACGGCCCCGACCATCACGAAGGGGTTGAACCATGACCGAACAAGCCAAACTGCCAGTTGCCCAACTGCGTGTCGGTGACCAGGAGTTGGACCTTGAAACGATGGCGGCCACGGCGGGCAACACCGGCCTGTCGATCGCCCCATTGCTGAAGCAGACGGGCCTGGTGGCCTTGGACCCCGGCTTCCTCAACACGGCCTCCTGCACCTCCCAAATCACCTACATCGACGGCGATGCCGGTGTGCTGCTGTACCGGGGGTACCCGATTGAACAACTGGCGGCCCACTCGACCTTCCTGGAAGTGACCTGGCTGCTCCTGCGCGGCGAGCTGCCTACCGCGGCCGAACTCGAAGCCTTCGAGGCCCGTGTCGACAAGCACATGTACCTGTCGGACGATTTCCGCCAGATCTTCTCCGTCATGCCGCGCCGGGCGCACCCGATGGCGACCTTGGGCGCTGCCATCAACATGATGGCCGGCTACTACCCAGAGTCGCTGGACCCCAAGGACCCGTCCGCCGTTTCGCTGGCCACCGTCCTGCTGCTGGCCAAGATGCCCACCATTGTCAGCTACATCTACCGCCGGGCGGCCGGCAACGCCCTGCTCTATCCCAAGCATGGCCAAAGCTACGTGGAGAACTTTGCCCGCATGACCTTCCAGTTGCCGGGCGAGAAGTTCGAGGTCCCGCCGGCCTTCTACCGGGCCTTGGATACGCTGCTGATTCTGCATGCCGACCACGAACAGAACTGCTCCACCTCCACCGTGCGGCTGGTCGGGTCGGCCCGGGCCAACATCTACATGTCGGTTTCGGCCGGTGTCAGCGCCTTGTCCGGTCCGCTGCACGGCGGCGCCAACGAGGCCGTCCTGAACATGCTGGCCTACATCCGCGACCATGACCTGACCCCCAAGGAGTTCATGGAGAAGGTCAAGGCCAAGCAGGACGGCATCCGCCTGATGGGCTTTGGCCACCGGGTTTACAAGAACTACGACCCGCGCGCCGCCATCGTCAAGCAGCAGTGTGACGCCGTCCTGGACGCGCTGGGCGTCAAGGACGAACTGCTGGCCATTGCCCGCGATCTGGAAGAAGTGGCCCTGTCGGATGACTACTTCATTTCCCGCAAGCTGTATCCCAACGTGGACTTCTACACCGGCATCATCTACCGGGCGATGGGCTTCCCGCCGTCCATGTTCACGCCGCTGTTCGCCTTGGGCCGCCTGCCCGGCTGGATGGCGCAGTGGCGGGAAATGGTGACGGATCCCACCGCCAAGATTGGCCGGCCGCGCCAGATCTACATGGGCGAAACGGGCCGGGACTACGTGCCGTTGGAACAGCGCGGGTAGCCGCCAAGGCATCCACCGACACTCGCGGCCCCAGCGGCCGCCGTAACCGGCGGACCGGCCGCAGCCGGTCAGAAACCGTAGACGGCCCGGGCGTTGTTGCCCAACACCGCGGCGGCCTGCACCTGGCTGAAGTGCGCCAGCCCCACCCTGGCCCGCTCCTGCGCCATGTCGAAGCAAGGCGCGGCCGAGGCATACAGCAGCCGGTCCTGGCCGTAATCCGCCACCACGTCCTCCAGGAAGTCCTGCCGGTACTGGCCGGTGGTGTGGACCTTCAGGTTGGGGTGGTCGCGCAGCGCTAGTTTGGCGTCGATCAGGGCCAGCCCAGAGATGTTGAGCTGGCCGCCGTTGGTCAACACCACCGGCACCTCTGGCACCCAGCCGGCCAGTTCGGCCAACTGCAACGGCTCGGAGATCAAGTGGTAGCCGGCCACCACGGTGACCGGCAACCGCAGCGCCGCCGCCGCCCGCACCAGCGGCCGCACCAGCGCCCGGTCGTTGGCCCGGAAGTGCTCCTCCCAAGGGTGCAACAGCAGGCCTCGGGCGCCCTTTTCCGCGCACTGGGCGAGTTGTTCCGGCGCGTCCGGATCCCACGGGTCAATCCGCGCCAGCGGCACCAGCCGGCCATCCGCCTCACCGGCCGCGTAGAGCAGCCCGGCGTTGGCCCGCGCCATCGGGCCGGCAATCGGGTGCATCGGGGCCACCACGGCGGCGTGTGCGCCCACCTTGTCCAAACCGGACAGGACGTCATCGGGCATCAGGGCGTAGCCAAACCGCGAGGTGCCAACGTAGGCCAAAGCGTCCACAATCATGCCGCCACCCCCAACAGGTGGGCGGCGTTGCCGCCCAGGACCAGTTCCAGGTCACCGGCGGCCAGCCCGGCCAGCAGAACCTTGCGCTTCTCCACCGCGGGCGAGGCGATGGGCCCGTCGCTGCCAAACAAGACCCGTTCGGGGCCAATCAGCCGCACCGCCTCGGCGATCCGCTCCGGGTAAGGCATGCCGCTGGTTTCCAGCAGGATGTTGGGGAGGGCTTGGGCCACCGCCAGAGCCTCGTCGACGTGGAAGAAACCGCCCATATGCCCCAGGATGATCTTGGCTCGCGGACATTGCTTGGCCGCCTGGGCCACCGCCAGGGGAGTGGTGTAGGCCTCGTCGCCGCAGTGGAACAGGGTCGGCACGCCCAGTTCGCCGGCCCGGCGGATCAACGCCACCGTGGCCTCGTCACCCGGGTGGGCCAGGGTGGAAACGGGATGCAGCTTGAGGCCCTTGAAGCCCAGTTCGGTGACGGCCCGTTCCAGCGCCGCCAGGGCGGCCGGCCGGTCAACTGGGTTGAGCCGCGCAAAGCCCACCAGGCGGCCGGGGTGGGCGGCTACGGCATCGGCGATCAACTCAAGACCGTGCGGGTTCAGGCCCGGGTAGTCGGTCAACGTCATGATGGCGGCCAAGTCGACTTGAGCTTCGTCCATGGCCGCCAGGCAATCGGCCGCGGACATGGTCCAACCGAGTGCTGCAACATCCTCCACGTGCATGTGGAGGTCGATGATCATGGTCATCTTGATTCAATCCTGTCCGGGGCCACGGGGGAGGGCTCCAACTGGGCCATGGGACCCGAAGGCCCTGCAAGACCCAGTGTTAGAAACTAGTTTGGCGGTGTTTCCCGGTTGTGTCACCCCGGGTAAGCCCTTGTGACACCTATCGAACCCGGATCCACCGATTCTCAGCTACCGAGCAGCCTCATCTGGGCCCGTTGGCGGCGTTGGCGGCGCTCAGCAGGCCTCCAGCCTGCCATCGCGTCGCCACCTTGCCACCACACCCACCAGGTGGCTCACCGCGCCGATAATCGGTGGATCAGGGTTGAAATCTCCTTGACGGCTACTGTGCCGCCGCCGGTCCGGCCAGGGTGACGATGGCGGCCGGTACGGTGGCGCTGCCGCTGCCCGCCGTCGCGCCGGTCTCGGCTTGGACCCATTCGGCCTTGTCCCGGTGCCACACCAGGTCATCCACCTGGACGGTCACCACCCCCAGGTCGGCGCCCTTGGCGACGGCCCATTGGGCCAACGCCCAAGTTTGGGTAGCCGAATCGCCCTGCAAACGGATTTGGGTGGCCGGCGCGGGTGAGGCACTGGTGGTGGCCGATGGCGTCACCACTGAGGCGTGGGCCGCCATCGGCTGGCCCCACTCGGTGGCCAGGGTGGCCAGCAGGGTGTCGGCGCTGCCCGGTTCGGTGGCGGCGTGGAAAACGCAGGCCAGGGCCGCGGGCGAATGCCCGGTCAGGGCGGAAGCGAACGAACGGGCGGTGGTTTCATGCTGGGCGTAGAGGTCCGGGTAAGCGGAGCGCTGCACGGCTTGGGCCGCCTCGGTGATGGGCAGGTTTTCGAAGTCTGGCACCAGGGCCAGTGCGTCGTAGAAGGCCCCGGCGGCGTAGATGGGGTCCTGGACCTGTTCCTCCGTGCCCCAGCCCTGGGATGGCCGCTGCTGGAACAGGCCCAGCGAATCCAGGTCGCCGTAGTCCAGGTTGCGCAGCTTGGATTCCTGCATGGCGGTGGCCAGGGCAATGGTGACGGCCCGCGGGCTCATGCCCTTGGCGTCCGCCACCGCCGCGATCAGCGCCGCGTTGGCGGCCTGGTCCGGCGCCAGGGCGGCGTCACCGGCGTCCGTCTTGGCCACACAGCGGGGCACCACGGCCTGCTGGCCCACCGGGGCGCCCTTCAGTTGGGTCACCCAGACCACCGCCGCCGCGATGGCGACCGCCAGTGCAGCCACCACCACCAAGGCCACGGCGGCCCCGTGTCCCCTGCGCCGAACTCTGCCTGGCGTCACTGGCGGTGCAACTCCGGGTTCAAGTCGATGCCGTACCCCCGCCGGGGGAGGGCCTCGATGGCGCCGGTTTGGGAGTGGCGCCGGAACAGCAGGTTGGGATGGCCGGACAGATCGCGGGCCTTGACCACCACCGGGGTGGTTGGGGCGGCATCGGACACAAAGATGCCGTGCGTTGCCACCTTGGAGCCGGCCGTCAGGTATAACCCCGCTTCAACCACGCAATCGCGCCCCAGCGAGATGCCAACGCCGCTGTTGGCGCCCAACAGCGAATGGGCGCCGATTCTGATCTTCTCTGTGCCGCCGCCGGACAAGGTGCCCATGATCGAAGCCCCGCCGCCCACGTCCGCGCCGTCTTCCACCACCACGCCTTGGGAGATGCGCCCTTCGATCATCGAGGCCCCCAGGGTGCCGGCGTTGTAGTTGCAGAAGCCCTCATGCATCACGGTGGTGCCGGGGGCCAGGTGGGCGCCCAGGCGGACTCGTGAGGCATCGGCGATGCGCACACCGGACGGCACCACGTAATCGGTCATGGCCGGGAACTTGTCAACTCCGTAAACATGGACTGGGCCCCGCCCGGCGGCCAGCAGGGCCGCGCGGGTGTCTTCGAAGTCGTCTGGCAGGCAGGGGCCCAGGTTGGTCCAGACCACGTTGGGCAGCACACCGAAGATGCCCTCCAGGTTGATCGTGTTGGGCTGGACCAGGCGGTAGGACAGCAGGTGCAGCCGCAGGTAGGCGTCTTGGACATCGGCCGGTGGCTGGTCCAGGTCGACCTCGGTCAGCGCGATCAGCCGCACGCAGCGCCGCTCCGGGTCGGTGGTGGTCAACTCTGCCAGGTCGGCCTCGCCGGGCCAGGCCTCAGCGGGTGGCTGCTTGGCTGGCGCCGGGCCCAGGTGCGGGTCCGGGTACCAGGTGTCCAGGGTTTGGCCGTGCTCCGTGGTCCAGGCCAGGCCCACGCCCCAGGCCAGTCTCTCCTTCGCGCTCATGACCATCTAGGGTACGGGACCGGCCGGGCGGACACCCTCACATTTGAAGTTCTGCCGTGCCGCTGCGGTCGCCAGGCAGATATGAATCACCTCCTGGGCCCACTAGGCTACGGGGGTGTGATGCTTGACCTGGCGGCCGGCCCAGCCAGTTTGGCTTTGGCGATGGTGAACCTGCCGTCCGTGTCCGGCCAAGAGGCTGGCCTGGCGGACGCGCTCCAGGCCGCCTTGGCGGCGCAGCCCCACTTGACCGTGCAGCGGGACGGCGACACGGTGGTGGCCCGGACGAATCTGGGTGCCGCCACCCGTGTGATCGTGGCCGGGCACCTGGACACGGTGCCAATCGCGGGCAACGTACCGGGCCGGATTGAACCGGCCGCCGGTGGCGCCTGGTTGTGGGGCCGTGGCGCGGTCGACATGAAGGGCGGCTTGGCGGCCATGGCAGCCACGGCGGCCGCAGTCACCCGGCCCGCCCTGGATGTGACCTGGGTGTTCTACGACCATGAGGAAGTGGCGGCGCACCTGTCCGGCCTGGGCCGGGTGATGGCGCACCACCCGGACTGGCTGGCAGGTGATTTCGCGGTCCTGTGCGAACCGACCGGGGGTGGCATCGAGGGGGGCTGCAACGGCACGTTGCGGGTGAAGGTCGCGGCCACCGGCCTGGCGGCCCATTCGGCCCGGCCGTGGGCCGGCCGCAACGCCATCCACCTGGCGGCCCCCATCTTGGACACCTTGGCCGCCTACCAGCCGGCCGCGGTCCCGGTGGACGGCCTGGTTTACCAGGAGGCCTTGAACGCGGTGGGGATCAGTGGCGGCCTGGCCGGCAATGTCATCCCAGATCGCTGTGAGGTGACGGTCAACTACCGGTTTGCCCCGTCCCAGACGGTGGACCAGGCGTTGTCCCACGTCAAGGACCTGTTTGCGGACTTCGAGGTGACGGTGGACGATGCCGCCGGGGGCGCCCGGCCGGGCCTGGACCACCCGGTGGCGGCCCGCTTTGCCGCCGCCGTGGCGGCGGCCGGTGGCGGGCCGCCGCGGCCCAAACTGGGCTGGACCGACGTGGCCCGGTTCGCTGAAGCGGGCCTGCCGGCGGTCAACTGCGGCCCGGGCGACCCAGCGCTGGCGCACGCCGACCAAGAACGCTGTCCGGTGGAGCAGATTGAGCGGGTTGCCGCCATCTTGCGCTCCTGGCTGGGAGGATAGGCGTGTGAAACTCGAGCCCGACAAGGTCCGCCGCACCGGGCCGCTGCTGTTCCGGGGCCG
>JAISTN010000069.1 GCA_031272565.1 Bifidobacteriaceae bacterium | reverse complement strand
CCATTCGTAACTGGACCAGCCGGGGGTGAGCACCTCGTCTGTGACGGGCCGGCCGCCCACCAGCGGTGTCACCACACCCAGGGCGGTGGCCTCAAGGGCGGCGCTGACCACGGCGCCGTGGCCCGGTTCGAGGGCAATCCGCCGGAACAGCACCGGCGCCCCGTCAAAGTCCTGATCCGGCGCGATCATCAGCGCCACCGGCGGCGCGGCGAAGTCAGTCATCGTTGCCTCGGTAATCCACGTAGTCCACAGCCACTTGGCCCTGCTGGGCGAAGACGCCACCACTCGTCCCGTGAACGAGTATGCCACCTCGCAGGACAAGAAGCTGCCGTCGAAGGCGGCAATCACGTGGCGTTCCGCGCCAGCCCACGCGGCCAGTTCCACCGGGTCGCTGGACGGGGTGAACCCGCCCGCTGGAGGCCGACTGGTGATTTCCAGTTCGACCGCCGCCGGGTCGCCTGTCCAGGGTTAGGCCGTCAGGAGTTGGGCTTCGACACCGGGCAGGTCGCTGAAGCGGGCCCGCTCGTCGGCTGACAGCAACACCCTTCCGGTGGCCGCGGCGGTGGCGGCCACAATCAGGTCGGCTGAGCCCCGCGGCACGCCGTTCCTCCGGGTCCAGGCAAGTAAGCGGGCGTGGTGTTCCAAGACCGTCGCGTCATAGGGCAGCACTTGAACCACTGTCAACAAGGCATCCAGGAACCGCTCCATGCGCGGCCGGTGCTGGTGGGTGGCTAAGGCCAGGCCGGCCTTCAGTTCAGCGAGCGTCACCACCGAAAAACCCACTTCATCGGCCGGTTGCAGGAAGTCGCTGGCCGCCAGGCGGCCACGTTCCAACGCGATGATGACGCCCGTGTCGAGGATTAGCCTTCGGCCCATGCCAGGCGTTCCAGGTCGCTAGAAACTGGATCCCGGAAGGCCCGGGCGGCCGCCGCGGCTGCGGCATCGAACGCGCCGCCTTCCCAGGCGGCCAGGAAACCCAGCAGGGCCGCACCGTTGGCTGGGCGTTCGGGCGGCAGGATCTGGGCCACCACCTCGCCGTTCTTGGTCACATTGAAGCGCTCACCGGCCTTGGCCCGCTCCAGCATGGCTGCGAACGAGCGGCTGGCCTGGGTAGCGGTCACCGTGGTGGCAGTTGGAAGGGTCGCAGTCACAGACTCAGATTATCTGATTCTGCTTCGCCGGCAAACCCTTCGCGCCCCGCCCGGGCGCCCCGGCGAGTCCCCTAGCCTTCTGCGGCCGGCACGCCCAAGGTTGAGTCCCGCCTCTGGGTGGTACCTTTGCTCGCGGCGCCTGGCCAGGCCGGGGAGACCCTTGTTGGACCCAGCTTGATGATTTGACTCAGGCTGCTGCCAGGCCAAGCCGGGGCAAGATCCAGTCCTTGGCCTGCGGCGTCATTAGCCAATAACCGGCTGGCAACCCACGCGAAACCCCTGCGTGCGAGTGTCAGTCCTGTCGCAAGGTCAGGCAGCCCCAGGCCCGTGCCCCGCACCTTCCCCGGACCCAGGGTTGTTGGCTCCTTCAAGCCCCCCAAGCAAAGGAGCGTCCCAGCATGATCAAGTCAACCAAGCCGCGCCCGGCCAAGACCCTGACCCATAACGCCATTTCCTTCTGGTCAGGGCAAAGCAAAGCGGTTGGGGGGAGGACGACTTGCGGAATGGATTATGTTAAGGCCTAGCAATGCCATCATGGAAGCTGCGTCGCATCGAATGACCGGACAACCGGCATCCCTTAGCGCTCCTGGGCGTCGGCCCTTCTGCGGACTGTCACTGACGGTGGCACTGGCCGCCACCGTAGTTGGTTGCACGTCATCTTCGCCAGGCACTGCAACATCGACCGAGACCAGCCTCATGGCCAGTTCGGGCACCACCTCCGGAGTGTCCGACCCAACCAGCAAAGCATCAGACCTGCTGGCGTCCCTATCCCAAGACCTTGGCGGACCAGTGGCAGTCGCGGCCACCGTCCTGGATGATTCACCCTTTGCTGTATACCTGGCTGCCTACCAGTCGGTCTTCGAATCTGCCCCCGACGAGTCAGATGAGCAAGCTGAGCGATACAACGCAGTGGAGGCGGACCTGCAGGCTTGCATGGCGGCCGCAGGCTTCGAGTACTACCCAATCAGGTACGAGGACATCGTGACAGAGACACAGCCCACGTTGATTCCAGGCCAGGTCGACCTGATGTATGTGCCTGTCCTGGCAGACGACAGAAGCGTCGTGGAGCAGTACGGCTACGGACTGACCGAAGTGAGCGACCCGACCATCGACTTGATGGATCAGGAGGCCTCCAAGATCGACAACGCCACTGCACCGAACGACACCTACCGGGCGTCCCTCAGCGAGCAGGCCCGGGCCGAATACGACCTGGCGATGGGTTTGCCGGTAGACGCGGACGATGAGATGACTGGCTGCCAGGCCAGCGCCCACCAGGCCCACCCGGAGCCGACGTCTTCATATTTGCTGTTCGACGACGCCTACTACGGACTGGTGGCCGGGATGATGAAGATCCAGCTTTTCGAGGTTGGGGATGACCCGCGGGTGGTGCAGGCCGGCGCGGACTGGAATCAGTGCATGCTGCGGGCGGGAGTCGACGTCTCGGAGTGGATCTGGGACCAGGATCAGGTTGCCTTCGGCCATTATGCCAGCCCTTGGGTCGCGATCAGCATGGCCGAGTATGTCCAACCGGATGGCTCCCAGTGGGAGGAGGGTGATCTGTGGGGTTTGCAGGCGTCGGAGCCTCAGGTCAGGATCGCTTTGGCTGATTTCGATTGCCGGGTGGAGACGGATTATGAGGCCCGTGTGTTGGCGGTCC
>JAISTN010000398.1 GCA_031272565.1 Bifidobacteriaceae bacterium | reverse complement strand
ATGGGCCTGGTCAAGATGCACAACGGCGTGGCGGCGTTGGATGAGGCCAACGAAGAGGTCTGCATCTACTGCGACCAGTGCGTGGCCGTCTGCCCGCCGGGCGCCATGTCCCTGCATGTGCCCGATGACGCGGCGCAACTGGCGGAACTGGACAGCTACGGCATCATCCCGCTGGAACTGACAGCGGCTGACCTGAAGCCACTGGAATCGGTTGGCTCCTTGCCCAAGCCGGAGCAGTTCGAAGCCTTGGTGGCCACACGGCGCACCGTGCGGGCCTACCAGGACACGCCGGTGGACCACGCCACCATCGAGCACCTAGTCCATGACGTGCTGGTCAACGCCCCAACCGGCCATAACGTGCGCGGTCTGAAGGCAGTGGTGGTGGAAGGCCGGGACAAGATCGAGCACCTGACTGACCTGTCGATGGACGGTTTCGCCCGCCTGGCCGAAGACCAGTCTTGGCACAGCTTTGACCGCAAGGTCTTCGCTCGCTTGGTGACGGCCTGGCGCGAGCAGCACATCGACCGCATCTTCCGCACCGCCCACCAGGCCATCTTCACCTATTGCAAGACCTCCATCCCTCCGCGGGACCCGGCGATTCTGCTCAATCTGGCCTACTTCCAGTTGGCCGCTTGGACGCGGGGTATCGGTACCGCTTGGGCCGGTTACTTCATGATCATCGCCAATGATCCGGCCATCAAGGCATATCTGGGGGTGGCCGATGACGAGTCGATCCATGGGGCGGTCATGTTCGGCTACCCGCAGTGGGACTTCCCACGCCTGCCCCAACGACCCGACATCGGCCTGTCCTACCGCTGAACCACCCAACCGTCACAGGAACGCTAAGGAGCTGATCCCATGGCCCTGCAAACCGACCAGTGGGGATACACCAACCCGATTGTCCAGCCGCTGTACGGTGAACCGCCGTTGATCTGGCGTGATGCCGAAATCCACCTGGTGGTCTACGAAACGGCTTGGGAGAACATCGAACGGCTGATCCCGGCCCCCCTGAAGCCCCGCACCAACACGGTCATCGTGTGGCACTCGCGCCTGGAACTGGCGGCCACCCAGGGCTCCTTCAGCGGCGAGGCCGCCATCTACGTCCAGGTTGAATACGACGGCCTGGAGGGCGACTACGAGCCGTTCCTGTACGTCGACTCGCACCTGCCGGTGGTGGCCGGCCGCGAGATTTGGGGTTACCAGAAGAAGATGGTGGACGCGGTGCAGATTGTGCGGGAGATGGAAGCGGTCCGCGCCCAAACCGACCGCCTGGGCCACCAGATCATGAAGGCGCTGGTAGTGCCGGTGCGTGAGGCCGACATCTCCGAGGTGCCATGGAGCCGCGACGGCGTCTTCTCGCTCAAGTACATCCCCGCCACGGACGAGGGCGCCACACCGCTGCGCGAACTGGTGTTGACCGAAGGCAAGTTCACCTCCCAGCCTGGCAAGTTCTTCGCTGGCCCGGCCTCGGTCACCTTCGAGCGCTCCGAGATCGACCCGACCTACATCCTGGCGCCCGAGAAGATCATCGGCGGCTTCTTCGGCAAGGGCGACCTGTTCCTGCCCAAGGGCCGCGTGGTCCACAACTACTCGTGACCGGCCTGGATCTGGCCCACCTGGGCCGCCTGGTCGATGTCAGCGCGGTCTACCCGGCGGTGCCGTGGTCCCTGACCGCGCAGCTGATCCAAGTGGCGCGTCGCTATAGCTGCGTCTGCGCCAGCGCCACCCCGTGGGCCACGCCGGCCGTCATCGAGCAACTGGCCGACCGGCCGGACATCGCTGTGACCGGCAACGTCGCCTTCCCGGCCGGGGCGGATACGACCGCCGTGAAGGTGGCGGCAGTCCGTCAGTTTGTGGCCATGGGCTGCCGCGAGTTGGACGTGGTGATCAACCTGTCAGCCTTCAAGTCTGGGCGGCCGGGTGAGGTCTTGGCGGACTTGAAGGCCGTGGTGGAGGCTGCCGATGGCGTGCCGGTCAAGGCGATCATCGAAGTCCCCTATCTGACGGCGGACGAGATCACGGCGGCCAGCGCGTTGGTGGTAGAGGCCGGGGGAGCCTTCGTCAAGACCGGCACGGGCTGGGCGGCTGGGCCTAGCACGGTGGAACACGTCCGCCTAATCCGCCGGGCTGTCGGTGCGGCCGCCCAGATCAAGGTCTCGGGCGGGGTGCGCACGGTGGCGGCGATCCAGGAGTTCTACCAGGCGGGGGCCACTCGGTTCGGCATTGGTGTGCGCTCGGCCCCGGCCGTGCTGGAGGAAGCAGCCCGTCTGGCGGCGGCCGTGCCGGAGGGGGAGTGAGATGAAGGTTGGCTTGGGGATTCCCGGCCCGGTGATGAACCGGGAGACGTTCCGTTTTGCCCGGCAGATCGGCGCTACTCACCTGGTGGCGCACTTCGCTTCCGACCGTGGGGCCAGGCTCGATGTCGAGGGCTTCGCCGGTTTGGAACGGTCGGTTGAGTACGACAGACGGTTCACGTATGAACACTTCGTTCAGACGCGAGAACTGGCCACTCAAGAGGGGCTTGAAGTGGCGGCGGTGGAGAACTTCACGGCGGCCGATTGGTCCGACGTCCTGCTGGATGGGCCCCGCCGTGACCAGCAGATTCACCACCTTGGCGAGATCATTGCGGACCTCGGCCGGGCCGGTATTCCCATCCTGGGCTACAACTTCTCGCTGGCGGGCGTGTGGGGCCGCAGGTTGGAGCCGGTGGCCCGTGGCGGCGCCCTGTCAGCCGTTTTCCGCAGTCCGGAAGAGCCACCCATTCCGCGCGGCATGATCTGGAACCAGATCTACGACGAGGCGTTGTATCAGGCCTCGGACGGCCGGGACTACGTCACTGGCATCACCAGTGAACAATTGTGGGACAGGCATCGGCGCTTCCTGGAGGAGTTGTTGCCGGTGGCGGAGGCGGCCGGGGTGACCCTTGCCCTGCACCCGGATGATCCGCCCACCGCCTGGTTGCGCGGCACCCCTCGCTTGGTCTATCGCGGCGAGCTGTATGACCGGGTGTTAGGGGTTTCGGCCAGTCCCGCAAATGGTTTGGAGTTCTGTGTTGGCACCCTGG
>JAISTN010000214.1 GCA_031272565.1 Bifidobacteriaceae bacterium | reverse complement strand
CGCCGCAAGGCCCAAGAGGAAGCCGAATCCTGACTCGGCCCAGGCGGTGCGCCGCCGGTGGCCGCCCGCCCCAAGCGCGCGGGTTTCAGACGGGTTAGGGTTGACCCAGCGGATTCCCCAAAGGAGCAGGCGTGTCAAGAGCGCGTAAGTCCCCCGTTTGGCGCCGGGTCATCTCAGCCTTAGGCCTGGTGTTGGTGCTGTGCGTGCTGGTGTTGGCCATCCTGGTGACGGTGGTGCCCGCGGCCATGAAGGGCAAGGCTTTGACTGTCCTGACCGGCTCCATGGAACCCACCATCCAGGCCGGCGACCTGATTGCGGTCAAGGGTGTGAGCGACCCCAGCACCATCAAGATTGGGCAGATCATCACCTTCATGCCCAACCCGGATGATGAGACGCTGGTGACGCACCGCGTCATCTCGGAGGGCTACCGGGGGGACGGTGGCCACTTCTTCTTGACCCAGGGCGACTCCAACACCGGGGTTGACGACCCGGTGTTCGACAAACAAATCCGTGGCGTCTTCATGTACCGGATCCCCAAACTGGGCTGGGTCACCGAGTGGGTCAAGGGCCACGCGCCCTGGGCCATCGCGGCCGTGGGCGTCCTGCTGATGGCCTGGGCGGCCTGGGCCTTCATCACCCCTAACGCCGGCTCCAAGAAGGAGCGCAATAAGCCGGAAGACAAGCCTAAACGGGCCAAGGCACCGCCACCCGAACCGGCTTCGGCACCGACTGCCCCGGCCGCCGGAGGCGACTGGGAGGTCCCGTCCCTTGCCTGGCTTGACGCCCCACCGGCCGCGGCGGCTACGGCCCCGGCGGTTGAACCTTCAACTGCGCCCGATGTCGCCCCGGGGCTTGTGGCCGCGGCGGCCGTTGCCGCGGGCCCGGCTGAGCCGCCTAGCCCTGCTTTGGCCACTCCCGGAACTGGAGTCGCCGTGCCGGGACCCGCCACGGCCGCCTTCGCCCCTGGTGTGGCGGCGGAGGAGCCCGCGCTGGCCGCTGGCGGCGTGGGACTCGCGGGCTCGACATCTGGCACCGGACTCGCCGTCCCTGCTGGTGCGGCGCCTGGGTCTGGAGTCGCCGTGCCGGGACCTGCCACGGCCGCCTTCGCCCCTGGTGTGGCGGCGGAGGAGCCCGGGGTGCCGGCGCCTGGCCCAGACATGGGCGAGCCTACCTGGGTGGCGCGCAAGTCCATCTTGACCGGTCCCGGCCCCGGTGCTGGCGCGCCGGCGCCGGCACCCGGTGCCTTCGCCACGGGTGGCGACTGGCCGGGGTCTGGGGTTGTCGTTGGTGGGGCTGAACCCGCCGTGGCGATGCAGGCCCCGGACTATGACGATGACCTGGATGATTCGACTCCGGACCGGGGCCTGCGCCGCCTGGGTGGCTACCAGCTCACCGGCTTGACCGCCTCCACCCAGACCAGTCCGGCCTTGGCACCCAGCCCGCAGCGGCAGGTGCTGCCCGAATCGTCGGCGGCCGCGGCCCTGGCACCCAGCCCGCCGTTTGTGACCGGATTGGGGTCTGCCCTGCAAGGGCCGGCCGCACCTAGGCCGTCGCCTGGGGCCGCCCCGGCGCCCGCCACGCCGGCGCCCCCAGCCAGGTGGGACGCGGTGGCGGCCAACTTGGCTGGTGCCGGCCCGGCCACCGCGGCCTGGTCGGAGCAGTCCGCGCCGGCTGGCCCGGAAGCGGGCCCGGCGGCCGCCCAGGCAGGCCAGCCGAGCCAGGCCCAGCCAGGGCCGCTGCCCAGCCGCCGAGCCATGCGGGAGGCCGCCAAGAAGGGCCAACCGCCACCCACGGGGGCGCCAGCGCCAGCCGGCCCGCCCACAGCGGTCGCGCCAGCCGGACCACCAGCCCCGGCCGTCTTCCCCGGGCCGCCAGCGCCGGCCGCGCCACCCGGGCCAGCGGCGCCGGCCCCTGCCCAGCCAGTGCTGCCCCCGCCGCGCTACGCGGCCGTGCTGCAAGAACAAGTTGGGCAAGCGACATCGGGCACCGCCGCGCCCCCGGCACCTGCGGTAGCTGGGGGTCCAACCCCGGCCATGACCCAGCCTGGCTCACCACCGGCCGCGTGGCCAGCCGGCCCAGCCACAGCCCAGCCGGCCGCGGCAGTAGGCCCGCCCACCGCGGTAGCGCCCCCGCCCGGCGCGGCACCGGCGGCTTGGCCAGCCGCACCGGCGCCAGCTTCGCCCGGGGTGGCAGCAGCCCAGCCAGCCCCGGCCCCCGCCGCCCGGCCAACCACCCCTGCCATGACCGCTGATGGCCCCCTGTTCCCGGTGGTGCCCAGTGGCCCGTTCGAATTGCACGACCAACCCGAGGCGGAGGCTACCTTGACACTGAAACCGGTCTGGAAGCGGGTCACGGGGTAACGGCCGGCGCACCATTTCACTGGCGGTCACTTTGGCCGGTTTGGGGCGCTGCGCTACAGTAGACCGGTTGCGCGGCACCGCCGGGCAGCAGGCCGCCCTAGCTCAGTCGGCAGAGCGATTCACTCGTAATGAATAGGTCAAGGGTTCGATTCCCTTGGGCGGCTCTCATTGCCCGGCCCTACCAGGCCCGTAGGCCCACCTCTCCACCGCCTCACGATCCTTCTCCAACCCTGCCCCATCCAGCGCCAGCCCGCGCGCCCCAAACCACCAGGCCCGGGCAGGTGGCCACCCGGGTCCAGGTCCAAGGTGGCCACTTCCAGAGCCCCGCCGGCCCCAGGTTGGCCACCCGGGTCCAGGTCCCAGGTGGCCACTTGAAAACCCCGGCGCCGCCCTCGTCACTTGGGGACGGGTCCCAGGTGACGACTTCCTGGGCCCCGCCGACTCGGGGTTGGCCACCC
>JAISTN010000323.1 GCA_031272565.1 Bifidobacteriaceae bacterium | reverse complement strand
GGCCGTTCACCGAATCCGCCACCTACGGCTACACCCGCAACCCTTGGAACCGGCTGTTTTCCACCGCCGGTTCATCCGGCGGCACGGCCGCCGCGGTCGCCTCCGGCATGGTGGCGGCCGCCCTGGGTGGGGACGGCGGCGGTTCGATCCGCCTGCCTTCATCCTGGTGCGGCCTGTTTGGCGTCAAGTCGCAGCGTGGCCGCATCAGCGCCGCTCCCAACGCCGCCCTGTGGCGCGGCTTGGGTGTCTGTGGGCCGCTGACCAGGACGGTGGCGGACAGCGCCCGGCTGTTCGATGTCCTGGCCGGCACCGTGCCCGAAGTCGACAAGTACCAGGCCGAACCGTGGGCGGTGACGCTGACGGACGCCATCGGGCAGGACCCCGGCAAGTTGCGCATCCGGGTGCTGGAGGACCCACCCGTGGCCGGCCCGCGGCCAGACCAGTACACCCTGGCGGCTCTGCGCCAAACGGCCGAAACCCTGGCCCGGAACGGCCATGACGTGGAACAGGGCACCCTGGACGGCTACAAGGCTGGCCTGACCATGATGGCCCAGATGGCCGGCGGTATCGTCGACGAACTGGCCCACCTGGATGACCGGCGCCGCCTCGAAGCGACCACCCGCCACGGGCTGGCACTGTACCGCCTATTGGCCCCGTTGTCGCACGGCCAAGAAGCCAAGGCGGCCAAACTGGCGGACCGCGTGCTGACCGTCTTTGACCAAGTGGACGTGCTGCTGACCCCCACCACGCCGCACGCCGCCCTGCCGGTGGGACAGCTTGACGGGCTGGGCTTCCTGCGCACGGTCAAGGTCTCCCTGCCCATTTCCACCTACACGGCGCTCTGGAACGTGTTGGGTAACCCGGCGGCCGCCATACCGGCCGGCTTCACACCCAATGGCCTGCCCCTGTCGGTGCAGGCAATTGTGGCGCCGGGGGCCGAGCCGCGGTTGTTCCAGTTGGCGGCGCAGCTTGAGCGCCTGGCGCCGTGGGCGGGCCGCTTCCCGCCGGACGGCCTACCTGCCCCAGCCACGGCCCCAGCGGCCGCCTGACACGCCCCAGCGGCTCCCGCCGCCTGGTGAGCTAGCGGGCTAGGGGGGTGGCTGCCTGGGGGTTGTCCCCGGGCGGCCACCCCCACACCCGACAGCTCACTGTTTCAGGTCAGCGGCGTTGACCAGACCAGGTCGATGCCGCTGCGGCGGAAGCCCAGCCGCTGGTTGATGGACCACATCGAGTCGTTGGCGGCGGCGTTCTGGGTGATCACCCGGTCAACGCGCGGCGGCAGCGGCCGCCCCACGACATCGGCCACCTGTTGTGTTGTCAACCCTGCCAGGTGACGCAACGCCGCCACCTTGACAGCCAACCCCAGGCGGTGGCCGCGGTGTGCCGGCGCCACCAGGGTGGTGTTCTGGCGGGCCGCCACCGTCAGGCCCTCCGGCAGGTCCAACGGCAGGTTCAACCAGGTGGTGGCCACCATGCGACCGGTCGCCTGCTCAATGGCGCCGGCACCCAGCATCGGATCAAGGCCGGCAATGGCCTCGTCCTCCCAGTGCCGCATGTGTTGGGCCGTGTGGGGCGCCACCTGGAATTGGATGTCGCCCGATGGCGCGTCGGCCCCCAGGCGGGCCTCCAAGCCGGCGAAGTCTTCCACCCACTGGTCCGGCACGTGGCCAAACCAAGCCACCAGGCTGTAGCCGGCCGAGCGGGCCGCGGCATCAGCCTCGGCTTGAGCCAAGACTGGTTCCGGCACCGGCAGGGCCAGGCCGCTGGTCAGTTCCAAATAGTCGAACTTCAAGCCCATGGCCTGCGCAAACAACACCCCAGGCCAATCGGCCGGGGCGGCCCCATGGCCGTCATCGGGCACCAATACCGGCTGGCCCGGTGCCGGGAGCGGACACGGTACGTCGACCAGCAGCGTCTTGGCGCCCTCGGCCCGGGCCCGGTCCTTGACCATGGCCCACAGTTCCCGCCCCAGGCCGCGCCGCCGCCAGGCCGGGTCCACCCCCACCTGGAACCAGGCGAACTCGGGCGACCCGTCAAAGTGGGCGTTGCCCCAGGCGAAACCCACCACGGCGCCCGCGGCCACCGCCGCCGCCGCGAACCACGAATTGCCGTCGGTGTTGCGGGCGTGAGCCGCCTGGCTACGGTCGGACTGGATGTGGGCGTCCGCGCCCTGTCCCTCAATGAAGACGTCGCGGCACAGCCGGGACACCGCCCGGAACTGCTTGGCTTGGGGCTCCTCAACGGCGCCCGGCTCGGGGATGGGGACTTCGGTGATCGCGTAACTCACCCACCCATCTTGTCATCCCCGCCCCTGCGGCGGGGGCAGCTACCGCCAGGCACCCTCCGATGAGCGCTCAGCCATCATCAACGCCGCAGGTTGGTTGCCACGGCCCCCAGCCAGGCGTGGTTGGCCACCCTGATCCAGGTCCAGGGTGGCCACTTCCAGGGCCCCGTCGGCCCCGGGTGGTGTCGACAGGTCTGCCGGTGGTTGAGTCAGGGACGGCCAGGCCAGGTTTGGACGAAACAGAAAGTGGCAGACAACACGCGGTTTTGTGGCAGTAGCCGCCCATTCCGTCGGGCCGGCGGACCCACCTGGCCAGGCCCGACATCGGCCGCAAGCCCCTGACCTGCGCAAACACAAACGCCCGGAATTGTGGGCCGGCGGCGTCAAGCCGCCAACCTCCCAAAACCGGCCGTTGTCTCCCACTTTAGGTTCCGCCAAGCCCAAGAACGACCGCGTGGCCGCCCAGGAATCCGGTCCCGACCCAACAACCCCCAAACCTGCCGTCAATCAGCCGAAGCTCACCCCCGCCACCGTCCCGACGACTCTGTGTCAGACTTGACACCGCATCAACCTGCCGTTACCTCCCCAACTAACAACCTCGTCATGCCCGGCCAAGCCGTCCCGCACTTGACACCTCGACGCCTTGCCGTCAACCACCCAAACCCACCCACCTGGTCATCCCTGGCCGCCGTTTTCCTGACAGTCCCGGTTCGTCATCCGAGGGCGGGTCCCGGGTGACGAACGCTCGCGAACGGGAAGTGGCCACCTGGGACCTGGACCCGGATGGCCACCCCCGAGGGAAGGTGAAAGTGGGACCAAGCGCGGCAAGGGCGTCCCGGCGCTAGCCGTCTGCTGCGGCCTGTTCGTAGAGCCGGGTGACTTCATCCACCAGTACCTGCTCCAACGCTTGGCGGCGCGGGTCATCGGCCGGAGCATCGACAGCGATCCTCGGGTCAATCGGCGCCTCGCCCCCGCCCTCCCCATTGACATTCTGGGTCGCAGTCAAGTCCCGCTCCGGGCTGATCGGCGCACACCTTCGCAACACCTGCCGGAACGCCTCAACATCGGTCGCCACTGGCACCAGCGCTTCCGGCATGGTCTCCCAGCCGTCCACCGTCACCACCGCATCTTTCACCCCGGCCAAACCGGCCTCCCGCGCACAAGCCGCCCATTCATTCGACACCTCCGCCATCGCCTGTTTCTCCACCTGTTCCGCCGCCGGATCGGTCACCGGAGCGGGCAGATAGAAGCCAGACGAATCGATACAAGACACCAACGTGCCGGTCATGTCCGTGCCCTTGTAGTACAAGAACGGTGCGTTTTCTTCCACCGCCCGGTAGAACTGATCCCCAACCGCATCTAATGCCTTCCCGCTGCCACTACCGCGGCTGTTGGGCACGTGGTAGGCGGTCGCATCGTCCTCGGTGAGCTTGACTTGAACAGCCAAGAACGACGTCTCATGACCCTCCACCCACGTGACATCCAGATCGCCTTCAACTCCCGCCTCCTCCAGGCACGCCAACAAGGCCCGGGCGCCCTCTGTCTGCTCGCCCGACGTGTCGGCCGCCTCAACCGAGGCGATCAGCGACTCTTGGAGTTCCGCCAACTCTCCCTGATCCAAAGTCGCCGGATCCACGGCAGTCTCCGGCTCCGACGTGCACCCGCCCAGTCCAAGGATGGCGGCCCCAAGCCCGGCTAGCCCGAGCGCGAGTACCAGCCGGGGCACTCTCGCGCCACGGCCGTACCGCGCTAGTTGCACTTCGACTTCCCCTTGTAGCCCAAGAAGCTGCCGAAATACGCTGAACTGATCGTGTCGTTCCAGGTAAACCAGAGCGCAATCGAGCCCGTGCCTTTGGGCCAAGTTTCCACCCCGCCGCGCCCATTTGACTCCTGGTAGACATACAACGTGTCGTAGCGTCCAGCGTTGTACAGCGAGGATGTGGTGTCGTTCATGCCATAGTCGGAGAACTTGTTGATGCACTGGGCCATCCTGCCCTTGGTGCCGGAAAACGCGATGTTCTTGTAGAAGCAGGCATCACCGGCGGCGCAGCCCGCGGGAGCAGCTACTGCTTCAGTGGGTTGGATGGCGATGCCACCTGCCACCACCAGCGCGGCGGCCAGGATGAGTTGGACGAGTTTCTTCACGATGACCTTCTTTCTGCCCATTGGGGCCTGGGGTTGCTGGGTGGAAGGTTACAAGCAATCTACGCCCCCCCCCACTGGATCTGAGGACTTAAGGCCCGTCACGCCAGGCATCAACCCAAAACCGCAGGTTAGAGGTGGTAAGAACCTCGACAGCGGCTCACCCAACGCCGACCGCAAGTACATGCCCACGGGGCGGGTCAGCCAGCAAGCCACAACCAGTGGCCGCACCATCAACCGGCGCCGATAGGCGGGAACCACACCAGCGCTCAGCCATCATCAACGCCGCAGGTTGGTTGCCACGGCCCCCAGCCAGCTATTGAGCCGGTCCTGGAAAAGGGCGCCCGTGGCTTCGAACCTGTCTAGGTCGGCGGTCGCTCGTATTGCCTCCAGCGCGCCGGGCAGACGCCTGGCCATGTCCTCCACTTGCGACAAGACCCAACCCGGCTCAAGGCCCAATTCGCGCCCAAACTGGTCCCAATCCTCACGGCCGATATGGTCAAACCGGGTCTCGTTGCCAACCCGCATGGCCATCTCGCGGGCGAAGTTGTGGCCAATGGTGAGAGTCGAATTGAGGTCATACAGGGGTGCCAGCCGGACACTGCCCGGCGTCACCAGGAGAGCATAGTTCTGGGCGTGGGCGTCGGAGCCCCGGACCAGGTAGTTGTAGATCACGGCTTGGGCGAAGCGGGCGACATCGGCCGCACCGCAAAGCCCCCGAATCAGGGAGGCGCAGGCAGACGCGCCGAGTCCAGCCTGTGATTCGTACTTGTGCAGAGGCGACAGGCCCGCCGCCTGACACAGGTTCTCCTGGTGCACCCTCAACCATCTGCCCTGCACCTGGATGCGGTCATAGCGTTCTATGGCGATGACCCGTTCATCTTCGAAGTCCGCCACGAACGTGTGCGCCGTGGCCAGACCCAGTTGAGCAGCCAGGCGCATCGACAGCACCTCGGTCACGTCTTGATGATCGAAGCCCGGAATGGCTGGTTTGAAGATGTGGGTCGAAGGCTCGGCGCCGGCCGGGATAGACCAGCCGTCCCCCAGTCGTTGGAGGGCAAACTTGGCCTGGGCGCCGGCCAGGGAAAACTGACCGGTGGCAGACTCGGGCGAATACGGCAACACGTCTTGACGAGTGGCCCGGACCAGGCCGGCGATGTCGGCCTCTGACAGCGGCACCAAGTCACCTTGGCCCTGCAAGACGGCTTCCGTCCGGTCCGGCCGGACAAACTGCGCGGCCCCGGCCACGTCCTCGCCGATGTGTGCCAATAAGCTCTCGGGGTGCAAGTCGGTCACCCCAAACTGGGCCCGCCAACGCCGCAACACCGCCTCCCGTTCCGGCAACAAGCCGGCCAGCCAGTTGGTGACACGGTCGCCCTTCCACCGGGCCTGCGTGGCCGGCAGGCCGGTCGACAGGGGAACAAACTCAGGGTGCCCGGTGGCGTCCGGGTGGTAATACAACCGCAGGCGCTTGCCGACACCCTCCAGGTCTCCGATCACCTGACCGTTCAGCAGTACGTTCAGCATGACGCCCGCCCTACGCTTCTGGTCCACGCGAGCCGGGGGCGCCAGAGGGGTTGAGGGTGTAGCGGGCCAGGATGTCCTCGGCTGTGATCACAATGGCGACCGGTGGCCTGCTACTTGACGCCGGGGGACGCGCAGCGCCCGGGTCGAGTACCACCGACTGACCCAACGCCGCCAAGACCCGCAGAACCATGTTCAAGGGGGCGGAGCCCTTGTCCCCGGCTTCCAGGCCAACCAGCCACTGGCGGCCCACCTTCGCGTCAGTTGCTAGTTCCGCCTGGGACAGCCCAAGCTGCACTCTGGCCTGCCGGATGGCGGCACCTAGCTGACGCGCATCGCCCACTGTTGTCGTCATGCGGCGACTATATCAGATTGTCTCCGTTCGACGACATCGCCGTCGCCCCGCGGGCAGCCAAGCGCGCCTAGGGGTGGAGGCAGATGCCGCCACCTCGCCTCCGATGAGCCCTCCGCCGGTAGTCCATCAAGGACAACCCTCTGAATGCAGCCGTCCGGTCTGACCAGGCTGAGGTTCATTAGGAGAAATTC
>JAISTN010000306.1 GCA_031272565.1 Bifidobacteriaceae bacterium | reverse complement strand
CCGGCTCATCGCTGGGCGCCACGGCCCGCACCCGGCAGTGAGCCGGAAAGCCACCCTCAAACAGCCCCGCCAGGTCTTGGATGGCGGGCACCGCCAGCGGCATGGTCCGCAGCGGCACCACCTGTCCGGAGCGGGCCTGGAACATGCCCAGCCGGCCGGCGCCATCGGCGGTCAGGTCGATTGACGTCCGCCAACCCAAGGCCGAACCGTCACCCACCGGTTCGACCGTCACGGCCACCTCGACCCGCCCCAGGTGGGCCAGTTGGCTGGCGATCACCTCGGCCTTGGCCCGCCGGGCCGCCGCCGGCGCCACGTGGCCCAGGTCGCAACCCCCCACCCCGCCGGGGCCGGCCTCCGGCCAGACCGGCTCCACGCGGTCCGGTGAGGCCTGCAAGACCTCCACCGTCCGCGCCCGCCAGTAGCGTTTGGCCTTCTCCGTCACCTCGGCCCGCACCACCTCACCGGGCAGGGTGTGAGTCACAAAGACCACCATCCCGTCATGCCGGGCGACGCAGAAACCGCCGTTGCCCCACGGCCCAACTTCGAGGGTGATGGGGTCACCGCTCGGTGGTACCGCCATCAGGCCTCCGGTTCCCGCCGGTCGGGGCGCGCCGCCCGGTCTCGCGGCTGGCCCGCCCCTGCCAGCCGGCGTTGCGCCGGGCCGGCCTTCGCCGGGCCGGGCCGGGCCGGCCCACCGCCGGCATCCAGGTCATAGCCCAACTGCCACGGCACGGAGGTCACCACCACACCGGGCACGTGCCGCAGGCGCGAGGTCAACCGTTCGGCCGACCGGTTGTGCAGCCACTGCTGCCACCAGTGGGCCACCACCTTTTCGGGGATATACAGCACCACCAGGTCGTGCGGCGCCACCAGGCGGAGCCGTTCGATGTAGTCGACCAGCGGCCGGGTGATCTCCCGCGCCGGGGCATCCAAGATGCGCAGCGTCACCGGCACGTTCAGCCGGTCCCAGGCCCGCCACAGGTCCCGGCAGCCGGCCCGGTCGATGGCGACATTGAGGGCTTCCAGGGTGGAAGGCCGGGTGGCGCGGGCGTAAGCCAGGGCCCGGGCGGTGGCCCGCGTCATCGCCGAAACGAGCACAATGGCGTGGACGCGCGAAGGCAAGGTGGCGGTGGCCTGCCCAGACTCGATGGCGACCGCCTGGTCGACTTCCCGGTAGTGGCGCCGGATGGCCAGCATGGCCGCGAAGATGCCGGCTACCAGACCCAAGGTGATCCAGGCGCCGTGGGTCAGTTTGGTCACCACCACGATCACCAGGGTGATGGTGGTCAGGGCCAAGCCCACCGCGTTGATCGCCCGGGACCACCAGATGTGCCGGCGTTCCGCCTTGGTTTGGGCCAGGGCGCGGGCCGCCGTCCAGTGCCGGATCATGCCCAGTTGGCCCAGGGTGAAGCTGAGGAAGGCGCCCACCACGTAGAGCTGGATCAGCCGGGTCAAAGAGGCGCCCATGATGACGATCAGGGCCGTCGAGCCGGCCGCCACCGTGATGATGCCGTGGGCCGCCACCCGGCGGTCGGAGCGGCGGTAGAACTGTTTGGGGAACAACTCGTCGTGGGCCACCAGCGACAGCACCTGGGGCAGCCAGCGGAAGGCCGCCGAGGCGGCCAGGATCAGCAGGCCGCCCACCAGGGCGCTGACCAGCACCACGATGGGCGTCCAGGAGTGGAACACGGAGTCGGCGATCTGCACCAGGACGGGCCGCTGCAGGTAGTCTTCCGGGATGGCCCCGCCGGTGGCCGTCACCAGGTCGCGGTCAGGGTTGTCCACGTAGCGCACGCCGGCCTCGCGGGCCAACCACAACACGGGCAGCAGGAGGCCGCCGCACAGCAGCCCCAGGAAGGTCAAGGAGCGGGCGGCGTTGCGTGACACCGGTTCGCGGAACATTGGCACGCCGGTCGCAATGGTCTGGACGCCGGTCACGGCGACGGCGCCGGTGGAAAAAGCCCGGGCCAACAAGTAGGCGCCAGCCACGGAGGCCAGCCCGCCGGTCAGGGCGGCCCGGGGCACGGCCTGGAAGCCGGCCGATTCGGCCAGGGGCAAGGCACCGAAGGCCCACTCGATGACGCCCACGGCCAGCATCACGGCCAGCACCCCTAGGAAGGCATAGACGGCCACCACCACCACCCGGCCCACCACCCGGGTGGCCCGCAGCACCACCAGGGCCACCACCCAGGTCAGGGCCACACCCAGCACCATGGTGTGGTCTCCCAGGGCGGGCACGATGGCGGCCAGGTAGAGCGCACCGGAACAGATCGACACGGCCACGGTCAGCAGGGCCTCAACCATCATGGCGGCCCCCACCAGCCCGGCCGCCCAGGGGCCAAAGTTGGCCCGCACCACCGAATAGTCGCCGCCGCCATCGGGATAGGCCTTGACGGTTTGGCGGTAGGAAGCGATCACCACGGCCAGCACGGCGACAATGCCGACCCCCACCCAGGGCGAGGCCAGCCGGCCGGCCAGCCCGGCGGCGGCCAGGGTCAGCAGGATCTCGTCCGGGGCGTAGGCGACAGAGCTGAGCGCGTCCGGGGCCAGCATCGGCAGGGCGTAGCGCATCCGGACCGACCGGGGCTGCCCGGCGGGCACGGTGCGCCCCGGGCGCCCCATGACCAGGCGTTTCAGCGTTCCGGGCAGATCGGCCACGCCGCCCAGCGTACCTTGCCCGGGGCGTGCCACAATCGTTCTTGTGCACTTTATTGTGATGGGTTGCGGCCGCGTGGGCGCCGCCGCCGCCGCCACGCTGGAGGCCCACGGCCATTCGGTGGCGGTGATCGACCAGGACCCAGCCGCCTTCCGTCGCCTGCCGCCGGGCTTCCAGGGTCAACGGGTGACCGGCTTGGGCTTTGACCGTGAGACACTGCGCCAGGCCGGCATCGCCGATGCCTACGGCTTCGCCGCCGTGTCTTCGGGTGACAACTCGAACGTGTTGGCGGCCCGGGTGGTGCGGGAGACCTTTGGAGTCGACAACGTGGTCGCCCGCATCTATGACCCGGACCGGGCGGAGGTCTACCAGCGCCTGGGCCTGGCCACCGTAGCGACGGTGCCCTGG
Organism: Bifidobacteriaceae bacterium; assembly: GCA_031272565.1. GTDB lineage: Bacteria > Actinomycetota > Actinomycetes > Actinomycetales > WQXJ01 > JAISSX01. The sequence goes on along the minus strand of JAISTN010000306.1, from coordinate 1,051 downwards.
GCAGCTGATCAGGTCCTGCGGGCCATCTTGCCGGCCGGTGCGGCCGGCGAATACCAGGACGCTTCCGGCAAGCTGACCTTGGTCAGCTTCGACCTGCACCCGGATTGGGTGGGCCAGGACCTGACACGGATCGAACAGGCGGCCGGCGGCCGGGTGGCCTTTGTGACTCGCTTTGGCGAGGCCGTCCTGCCCGGCCCCCAGATGGTCTACCAAATGGGCGATCTGGTCCACCTGATGGTGCCCACGGACGCCATGTTCACGGCCGAACGCACCTTGTCCCGCCCGCCGGAAAGCGAGGACGAATCATGATGCGCGTCTTGGTAGCGGGGGCCGGCTCGGTGGGCCGGTCGATTGCCCGCGAGTTGCTGTCGCACGGCCATCAGGTGACGCTGATGGACAAGGAACCGGCGGCCATGAAGGTGGCTTCGGTGCCTGATGCCGAGTGGATCTTGGCGGACGCCAACGAGTTGTCGTCGCTCAACCAGGCTGGCTTGGCCCAGGTCGACGTGGTGGTGGCGGCCACGGGTGACGACAAGGCCAACCTGGTCTTGTCGCTCCTGGCCAAGTCGGAGTTTGGAGTGCCCCGGGTGGTGGGCCGGGTCAACAACCCGAAGAACGAGTGGATGTTCGATCAGGTCTGGGGGGTCGATGTCGCCGTCAGCACGCCGCGCATCATGACCTCCTTGGTTGAGGAAGCCGTGGCGGTGGGTGACGTGGTCAAGATCTTCACCTTCCGGCAGTCCGACACCGACTTGGTCGAGGTCACGCTGCCGCCCGATTCACCTTTGGTGGGCTTGACGGTGGCCACCTGCGAGTGGCCTACCGAGGCGGTCTTGGTGGCGATCATCCGCGATTCACGGCCGTTGCCGCCGGAGGCGGACGCCGTCTTGGAGCCGCATGATGAACTGCTGTTTATTGCGACTCGGGATGCGGTTGACTCGCTGCAGGTTCTGCTGGGGGCCGCTTCATCACCGGCCGCATGATCAGCCAGTCCAGCCACAGCACGGCCGCGAACAGGGGCACGCCCATGACCAGCTTGAACGAACCGACC
>JAISTN010000181.1 GCA_031272565.1 Bifidobacteriaceae bacterium | reverse complement strand
CACGCAATTGCCGGCGGGCCGCGGCGACCAGAGGCGGCAGGGCCGGCGGTTTGGCCCACGCCAGTGCGTTCGGGAGTGAGCCCTCGACCGAGCCGCTCCTGTAGCTGACATAGTCGGTGGCGAGCGCGGTGCCATTCAGATGTCCAAGCAACGGCTCCAGCCAGCGCTTCGGATCTGCCCCTTGGTGGATCAGGGTGACCAGGGTGGAAAGCTTCTTCTTGGAGAGTTTGACTCCCTTGGGAATGACGATCGAATCCAGGACTCGCGCCGCTGCCGCCGTTTCGCCGGCTCGCTCCAGCCACTCGGCGGCAGTTTGCTTCAACTCTGTTTCGGGGCGGGCACCGACTCTTGTTGCTAGCTGAACCAATCCTGCCTTGTCGATCTTGCCGAGTCGGAACATGGCCTCGGCCACCTCCAGCGATCCTTCTGCGGCCTCTGGCGGGCCCTGCGACATGGCGGAGACCACTGGTAGCGGATCCTTGAGCTTGGCGACGATGGTGGCGGGATTCAGGCCATAGCCGCGATCCTCCCAAGCCTCAAACGCTGGCCCCCAACACTCTGCGAGAGCCCCCGGCGTTACCTCGTCCCGGCCGCCGGCAGCGAGTTTGCCGCAGGCGGCGAGGAAGCGGACGGTCTCGTCGTCATCCTCGGTGCCAACAGCCAGGATTGCTGGAGTGGCTGCGCCTTGCAGCAGCAGGCCAGTGAACGCCGCTTGGTGGAACTCTTCGACTGGCCGGCGGTCCTCGGGCGGATCCCAGTTGGGCACCGCGTAAGCGGCCTCCATACCCGCCGCGACTACCAGATCCGGCTCGGTGAGCCAGCGGCAGGCGCACACCGCGTTGGCTTGCACCCACTGATCTGGGTCACTCAGCAGCGGGGCCACGATGGCGACGGACTCCTGATAGGCCGCGCGGCACTGGTCATCGAACTTGGCGCCGGCTATGCCAGAGTGTTTGTCGTACATCGGCGTGAGTTCATACACCGCCTGTCCAAACCCGTCCAGCACCTCCAACCCGCGCAGCCTTCCCGCGAACTGTGAATCCAGCGCCAACTCTGCCAGCAGCTTCACCACCACTGGGGTGGCCGAATAAACAGTTCCCTGATGCAGGATGGCGCCCATCAACTCGGAGATGGCATCGGGGTCGTCCTTGGCGTGGGCCAGGTACTCGGGTACATCGGTGGCCGGGCCGAAGGCGTGATCCAGGGCGGCCCAATCAATGTTGGTGGAGCTCATGCCACACTTTCGCACGGGCCGATTGCGGCGCGCAACCAGTTCCAGCGGTGGTCGCCTAAAGGATTCGGCTCGTTGCCCACGATGCGGGTAGGTATCGACCTTGACCGAAGCCACCGTGTCAGCCCTGGCGCAAGCGCTGGCGCCAGCGCCGGTCGAAAACGCAGCCACGACAGCGTAGCCAGGTCGCGGCGGCCACAAACGACCGCCGAGCCACGGTGTGTCCCGGGTGAGTGGGCAGATAGGTCTTATTCTGCGGGCGGGGCGGGAGCCTCGGCCTCGGGTGCGGGCGGCGCAGCGTCGTCTGCGTGAGCCACCGCGTCGGCGGCCTTCTTGGCTACCTTCTTGGCCGCGCCAGCGGCCTTCTTGGCGGCATCGGCGGCCTTCTTGACGGCCGCCCCGGCCGCCTCACCAGCAGCGGCAGTGTCCGCCGGGCTGGTTGCAGGATCTTCGGCGGCGGGCTGGGCGGCCGGCTCGCCCGGCTCCTGCCAGGCCTCTTCCGACCAAGGGTCGTCCAGCGGGCGGGTCTGGCGCCACAGCCAGTAGGCGACGGCGCCCACCAGGCTGAACAGGACCAGCAAGCCAAAGGTCTTGCGGCAGCGGTGCTTCTTGGCCACCACGGCCGCCTTGGCGGCCGGGACGGCGGCGGCGGCCGCACCTGGCACGGCTGCCACACCGGCGGCCACGCGGGCGGCAGTTTCGGCCGCGGCCACCACGGAGGGCAGGACCTTTTCCACAATGGCGTCACGGGCGTCATCGATCCGCGGCGTCAGCGCTTGGGCGGCGTCGGCCACCTTGGGGGCGGCGGCGATGACGCCCTTACGGACGGCGGCCTCCACTCGGGGCGAGGCCCACTCGTAAGCCTCACGGGCCTTGGGCACGGCCTGGGTTTCCAACAGTTCCTTGGCCCGGGCGGCGGCCAAACGGGCGCTGGCGGCGGCTTGGGCGCTGCGCTCCGCCAACTGGGCGTTGGCCAAGGCTTGCTTGGCCGTGGCAAGAGGGGTGACTGACGTGGCGCTCATGGGCTACTCCTTAGCTTGGCGGCCCCGCCGGGGGCGATGTCCCGGCGGCGTAGACCGCTCCTGCCCCATGTTAGTGGGCCGGAGCACCGGAATTGTGGGCGTCTGAGCCCAAGCGGCCACAGAATTTGCGGATTGCCATGGGAGGATGGGCAGATGCAAGCGATCATCCATACTTCCAAGGGCGACATCCGCCTTGACTTGTACCCCGAACAGGCCCCGGCAACGGTGGCCAACTTTGCCGGCCTGGCGACCGGCACCAAGCAGTGGACCGACCCCGCCAGCGGCACCCCCACCAACCGGCCGCTGTACAACGGCGTGGTGTTCCACCGCGTGATTGACGGCTTCATGATCCAGGGCGGTGACCCGCTGGGCAACGGCACGGGTGGCCCCGGCTATACGTTTGACGACGAGATCGACCCCAGCCTGCGCTTTGGCGAGCCCTACCTGTTGGCTATGGCCAACGCCGGCCTGCGGCTAGGCCGCGGCACCAACGGGTCCCAGTTCTTCATCACGGTCACTCCCACGCCGCACCTGAACGGCAAGCACACCATCTTTGGCAAGGTGGCCGATGACGCCTCCAAGGCTGTGGTTGACGCCATCGCCACCACACCGGTGGACTACCGGGACCGGCCACGCCAGGACGTGGTGATCGAGAGCGTGGAAATCGTCGAGTGAGCTACAACCCCGGCGCCGAGCCGCCCGCCAACGGGTCACCGCCGGCCGGGATGCCCACCTGCTACCGGCACCCGGACCGGCCGGCCTACGTCAGTTGCCAACGCTGTGGGCGCCACATCTGCCCGGCCTGCCAGATTCCGGCGGCCGTGGGTGTGCAATGCCCCAATTGTGTGGCCCAGGCGCGCCGCGCCATGCCCGCGACCAGGTCGGTGCTGGGTGCCCCGGTGTCGCGCGGGCACCTGCCTTTGGTGACCTTGATCACAATCGGCCTGTGCGTGGTGGCGTTTGTGGCGCAGATGGCTACCGGTGGGACCAGCGTGGAGCGGGGCCGGGCCACCCTGGAGTTGGTTTTCATACCCGCGAAGTGTCTGGATCAGCCTTGGCGGCTACTGAGCGGCGCCATTTTGCACGGCAGCGTGTTGCACCTGGTGCTCAACATGTACGCCCTGTGGGTGGTGGGCAGCTTCCTGGAGCAATTGCTGGGCCGCTGGCGTTTGGCCGCCCTGTTGGTGCTGAGCGCCTTGGGCGGCCACGTGGGGGTCTTGGTCTCCACCGCCATCACTGGCGATGCCTGGCTGACAGCCACACTCGGGGCCAGCGGCGCCGTCTTTGGCCTGTTCGCGGCTTCCTTGGTGCTGGGGCGCCGCCTGGGCGGCAACATGAGCGGTATCGCCTTTGTGATTGGTATCAACCTGGTGTTCAGCTTCGCTGTGCCCGGCGTGTCCTGGCAGGGTCATGTGGGTGGCCTGGTGGTGGGCGGCGCCTTGGCCGCTGTGATCGCCTACGCGCCAAAGGCCAGGCGGTTCGCCCTGACGGTGGCGGCCACAGCCGGCCTGGCAGTAATTCTACTTGGTGTGGTCGTGGTGCTGATGAGGGGCAACCCGTTCCCAGGAATCACCTTGATACAACGGACGACGAGCCAAACCCTGGTCAGCCCTTTGACCCAAGTCGCCCAGACATCACCAGGCCTGTGGATAACTCCGCCTGAGGCTGTCACATTGTCCACAATGGCTGGGGATCGCTGACCAGCCCGGGACCTTGACCAGTGGAAACACAAGGATGTAGTTATCCCCAGGGTTTTCCACCGCTGTGGAAAGGCCCTGGTCAGCGCCACCTGGCGGTCATCGCGAAGCCACCCAGAATCAGGCCGAAGCCCACGGCCAGGTTCCAATCACCAATCGTCCCGATGGGGTACTTGGAAGATGACAGATAGTAGGCAACCACCCAGATCAGGCCGATGATCATGACGGCCACCATGGTGGGCGCCCACCACACGGGCGAAGGCTTGGTCGCCTTCGAGGCGGGCGGTGGCGTGTAGGTTTGCTTCTTCTTGCGACGTGACCGAGACTCAGGCACCGGTACGCACTCCTTCGGTTGGGAACAGCCCAAAGACGCTGGGGGCCGTTATCGTGATACAGGGCAAGCGTAGTGGATTCGCCGGAAAAGTGACCGCGAGCAAGCTCACAGTGAAATCCGAGTCGCTGCGAAGGGGGCAAGGGGACTTGGCTAGAAGCGGGTCAGGGCGCGGCACCGCCACCTCATCGGTGTTGGTGGGTCTGGTGGCGCTGCTGGCTGGCCTGATGTTCTCGCTCAGTGCGGCCGGAGCCGAAGAATCGGACCTGCGCGACGCCCCCGGCCTGCGTGGCATGGTTCTGGAACAAGACCGGACCGTGCAGGACCTGGAGGCCAGGCAGAAGGAAC
>JAISTN010000071.1 GCA_031272565.1 Bifidobacteriaceae bacterium | reverse complement strand
CAAGTCCACCCAGTACTTGACTTCAGGTTCGAACTCACCGGCCGCGGCCGCCGCTTCCAGGCGGGCCGTCCAAACACCAAAAGCCGCTGTCCCGGTACCCAGAACCGGATCACGACCCTTGGCTGCCTGGCGGTAAGCCAGGTCCAAGTCCTCCCCAAGCACCCGCCACGAGATCGCGTCGACAACCAGGTGGTGGGCCACCATCAACAAGGCGTCCGGCCCAGCGGCCGCTGTCTCACTGCCCTCCGGCTCGTCAGCGGCCAGTTCTCCGGCGGCAGACCTAGCTCCGCCGGGCACCAACAGGGCCGCCAGCAGTGGCGGGCAGGTCAGGTCCAAGCTGCCCTGCAGCCGCGCCGCAGCTTGAGCCACCTGGTCTTGCGAAGCACCTGGTTCCAGTACAGTCAGCGGCAGTTCAACCGATCCCGCGGGCTCAATCCGCCCACCAGCCGGCGTGAAACCGGCCCGCAACAGGTCATGCCGCTCAACCACGGCGGCCAGGGCCGCCCGCAACGCGGCAGGATCGAACGCCCCTGTCAACCAGACGTGCTGATTGAAGTGGTTCGGCTGGGGCATCTGGTGGGCAAAGAAGCGCTGCTGGATTGGCGTCAAGGCGAACTCCGGTCCGCTGGCCACAGCCATGTCGAAACCGGCCGGCCCGGTCGCCTTGGCTAGCGCCGCCAAAGCCCGCACGGTCCGGGCTGACAGGACTTGGCCCACGCTAACCTCGTAACCAGCCTGGCGCACCGCCCCCACCACGCTAATGGCCGCAATCGAATCGCCGCCCAACGCAAAGAAATCAGACTCCGGCCCTACGGCGTCCAGTTCCAGAGCGGCGGCGAAGGCCTGCGCCACGGCCACCTCAGCGGGCCCTTCCAGTTCGCCATTCGCCGTTGCCTCGGCACGCCCGGGCCTGGGCAAGGCAGCCTCGTCAACCTTGCCAGAGGCGTTCAGCGGCAGGGCATCTAGGACGACTATCGCACTTGGCACCTCCGCTGCGGGCAGTTCGCCCGCCAAGGCCGTGCGCAATGCCAACGGCTCCAGGTCCGGTGCTCCCACCACGTAAGCCACCAACGCCGGCGGGGCGCCATCGGCCGCCACGCCGGTGACATAGGCATCCTCAACATCTGGTTGCTGGCGCAGCATCGCCTCCACTTGGCCGGGTTCCACTCTGACGCCGTTGATCTTCAACTGCCGGTCAACCCGGCCCAGGAACTCAAGTTCGCCAGCCTGGTTCCAGCGCACCAGGTCACCAGTCCGGTAGACGCGGCCCGGCCCAAACGGGTTGGTGACAAAGGTCTGGCCGGTCAACTCCGGCTGGCCGTGATAGCACCGCGCCAACGACGGCCCGGCAGCCAGCAATTCGCCCGGCCGCCCCAGGCCGGTCAACCGCAAGTCTTGATCCACCACGTAGACGGTGGTCCCCGGCAGCGGCCGGCCAATCGGGATGCGAACGGGCCACGCGCTGTCCGCCTCCGGCCGGCGCCACAGGGTAGTGCAGACCGTGGTTTCGGTTGGGCCGTAGGCGTTGACGAACTGCCCGCCCAGGCGGTCCACCGGGTGGGCGCCGGAGCCGGCCGAAATCACCAGCCGCAAGGGCGCCACGTCCAACCGGGTCAAGATGGCCGGCGGCAAGGTGGCAACCGTGACCCCGGCGGCCAGGCACTGGTTCAGCCACGCCAGGTCGGCGGTCCGTCCAGGGGGCACCAGGCGCAAGGTGGCTCCGTTGGTCAGCGCCATCACCAATTCCCAGACCGAGGCGTCAAAGGCCGGGCTGGCGTAGCCCAGCACCGTGTCCTGCGGCCCAACGCCCAACCAGTCCCGGTGGGTTTGGTGCAGTGCGGCCAAGCCCCGGTTGGTCACCACTACCCCCTTGGGCCTGCCGGTGGTACCGCTGGTGTACAGGCAGTACAGGTCGGCTGCGGGGTCGAGTTCCCGCTCGACGAACCGCCCGGTCCTGGCAACTGTGAAGGCGTCGATCAGGCGACCACCCGGCAACGGCCGCACCGGGCCAGCCGCATCGCCGATTACGGCCACCGGCTGGGCGTCCGACACCAAGTCCGCCAGCCGCGCGGCGGGCAGGCTGGGTTCCAGCGGCAGCCAGGCAGCCCCGGTCTTGACCACCCCCAAGATGGCCGCCACCTGGCAGGCGGACCGCGGCAGGGCGATGCCCACCCGGTCGCCTGCGCCCACCTCGCCCAGGGCTGCAGCGAAGGCAGCCGCCCAGGTGTCCAGTTCGCCGTAGGTCAAGGTCGCGTCATCGGCCACCACCGCTGTGGCTTCCGGACGGGCCGCCACCTGGGCGCCGAATAGGGCGGCCAGAGTGGTTTCCGGAGGGCCTTTCGGCCCGGGAGCCAACTCTTCCAGCAGTTGAGACCGCTCAGCGGCGTCTACCTCGCTCAGCTCCGCTAGGGTGGCGTCCGGGTTGGCCAGGGCGGCCTGCAACAACACCTGGTAGTGGTGCAGCAGGCGGGCAGCGGTGACCGGCCCAAACAGGGACGTGGCGTATTCCAGGCCAAGTTCGTAGCCGTCCCCCCGGCCCAACATGGTCAAACTGAGGTCGAATTTGGCGATCGGCTGGGTCAGGGCCAGTGGCTGTGCCGGTTGGCCGTCCAACACAAAGCTCAACGGCGGATCGGCCTCGAACACGAACATGGTGTCGAACAGCGGATTGCGCGCCGTGTCGCGTACGGCCGGCCCCAGTGCCGCCACCAAGTCCTCAAAGGGATAGTCCTGGTAACGCTGAGCGGCCAGCACTACTTCCCTGACCTGTTCGACCAGGCCAGCAAACGTCAACCCACCTTCCGGCCGCAGGCGCAGCGCCAGGGTAGCCACCAGCATGCCCACCACGTCTTGCGCGCCGGCGGTGGTCCGCCCGGCCACCGCGGTGCCAACCGCCACGTCCTCGCTGCGGGTGTAGCGGGCCAGCAGGGCGGCCCAGGCTGCCAAGGCCACCATGTACTCGGTGGCCCCACCGGCCGCCGCCGCCTCGCCCAGCCGGCGGCGCGTCCCCATGTCCAGGGTGGTGGTGATGGTCGCACCTGCGAAGTCTTGCTGTGCCGGCCGCGGCCAGTCGGTGACCAGACCGGCCTTGGGGCCGCCATCGGCGAACTGCTCCAGCCAGTAGTCCGCTGCCGCGGACAGGTCCAGGCCGGCCTGGTGCTGAGACCAGTCTTTGTAGTGCACCGCCACCGGCGGTAGCTCCGTGCCCTCATACAAGGCGGCGAGTTCCACCACCAGACGGCGCATGGTCCAGCCGTCACAGACAATGTGGTGGGCGTCAAACAGTAGCACCGGGACGCCATCGGGCACCCCAGAACCGTCCGGCAAGCCGGCTGACACCAAACCGAGACGGACTAGAGGCGGCGCGGCCAGGTCAAACGGCCGCACAAAGCGGGCGGCCACCTGCTCCAGCGTGGCTCCAGCATCATCCAGCAGCTCCACCTTCGGGGTCACCGCCTGCGGCGGATAGACCACTTGGAACGGTTCGCCGTCACGCACCTCGAAGCCCGTCCGCAGGACCTCATGGCGCTTCACCAGGGCAGCGAAGGCGGTTTCCAAGCGCTCAGCGTCCACCCCGCCCGGCAGCCGGGCCGCGGCCGGCATGTTGTAAACCGGGGCGCCGCCATCAATCTGGTCGAGGGCGAACAGCCGCCGCTGCGGGCCAGCCATCGGGTAGGCGCCAGGTCCACCGGCCGGCTTGATTGGGTTGGTCGCCTGTTCGGTCCGCTCCCTGAGCAGCCCGGCCAGTCCAGCCACAGTGGGGTGCGTAAAGACATCCAACAGGTCCACTGGGCGGTCAATCTGCTGTGCCAATCGAGCGGTCAGGCGCATGGCCCGTAGCGAATGGCCGCCAGCCGCGAAGAAGTCATCCTCCACGCCCACGGCGTGACCCAGGGCCTCGGCGAAAGCACCGGCCACCGCCGCCTCCAAGGCATCACGCGGGGCCTGCCCGCCGCTCTGCGCCCGGGGCAGCTGCCGGGCCGCCAGGGCGGCCCGGTCGAGTTTGCCTCGCACCGTCACGGGTAACCGCTCCAGGAACACAATCGCGTTGGGCACCATATAGCGCGGCAACTGTTCGGCGCAGTGCTGGCGCACCACAGCCTCATCGGCGCTGCCCACCACATAGGCCACCAACAGTTGGTCTGCTCCCTGGCGGTGGAGCACCACGGCGGCTTGCTCCATCCCCGGCACGGCTTGGATGGTGGCTTCGATTTCGCCAGGTTCAATCCGCAGGCCCCTGATCTTGATCTGCCGGTCGACCCGCCCTAGGAAGTCAACCCGACCGTCCGGCAGCCAGCGGGCCAGGTCGCCGGTGCGGTACAACACCCCGGGCCCGTACGGGTTGGGCACAAAGCGTTGGGCGGTCAGTTCGGGCCGGCCAAGGTAGCCCGCTCCCACCACGTCGCCACCGATGCACAACTCGCCGGGCATGGTGACACCGCAGGGTTCCAGGCCGTCCAGTACGTAGTACAGGGCGGCGGCCATCGGCGGTCCAAGCGTGATGTCGTCCGGGTCGGTCACCCACTGCCCGGAGGAGAAGATCGACGTTTCGGTGGGCCCGTAGGCGTTGCACAATCTAGCCGGGCCGCGCTCCAATACCAGCCGGGCTAAGTTCGGTTCCAGGACCTCACCACCAAGTAGCAAGACCTTGAGCGCCTTCAGGCAGTCCGGGGCCTCTGCCAGCATGGCGGCAACTTTGGCCGGCACCTCAACCAGGGAGGTGACACCGGATTGGGACAACCAGGCGGCCAAAGCCCCCGGCGAGGCCACATCATCGGGTCCAGCCAACGCCATGGTGGCGCCCTGGACCAAGGAACCCAGCATTTGATGGGCTGACATATCGAAGGTGCTGGTGACGGTCCAGCCCGTGATCTGCGGTTCGGCGGCACAAAGCTCCCAGGTCATCCGATCCAGGCAGACCGCCAGGACCCCGCGGTGCCGCATGACCGCGGCCTTGGGCTGGCCGGTGGTACCACTGGTGAACAAGCAGTAGATCGGGTCGTCCGGTTGGTTGACCGGTGTCACGGACGGGGCCGGCCCGGCGGTCAGGGCCGGGTCACCCAGGTCCAGGACCAGTCCACCAAAGCCCGTCAACGGCGCGGTGCCATACACCACCAACGCCTTGGGGGCAGCGTCTGCCACTAGGCTCTGCAACCTGGCCGCGGGCCAAGCCGAGTCAAGCGGCACGAAGGCCGCCCCGGCCAGCATGATGCCCACCGTGCCGACCACGAACTCCGGGCCGCGCTGCGCCAGTAAAGCCACCCGATCGCCCCGGCCAACGCCGCCTTTACGCAGGTCAGCGGCCAAGTGGCTGGACCGGCGCCAGAGTTCGCCCCGGCTGATCGGCTGGCCGCGCCACAGCAGGGCGGTAGCTGCCGGGTCGGCCACCACCTGGGCGGCGATGGCGCCAATCACGGTGCCGCCGTGCCCTGCCGGAGCCGCCGGTGGACTGTCGGGCCCAGAGACGACATCGGCCGCCATTCCGTCACCAACCCCGCCAGCGGCCGGCCGGTTGAACTCATTGAGCACCAACTCCCGTTCGGCCTCATCCAACACTGACAGCCGCCCCAATTCGGTCTCTGGAGCCTCCAACGCGTGAGCCGCCAGCACCGCGAAGTGCTGCGCCAACGCCTGGGCGGTGGACCGCCGCCAAAGGTCGGTGCGGTATTCCACTTCCAGGTCGTAGCCGCCATCGGCCGTGGGTGTCAGAGTCAGGCTAAGGTCAGTCTTGGACACCGGCAGGCGTACGGGTACCTCCCGGGCCACGCTGCCGCCCCGCACCAGCCTGGCCGGGTCAAAGTTCCGCAGGGCGAACGAGACATCAAACAGCGGATGGCGGGACGGGTCACGTCCCGTGGTCACCTGGTCCACCAATTCATCAAAGGGATAGGCTTGGTGTTCCAGCGCCCCAAGGGTAGCGTTCCGCACCTGGTTCACCAAGGCGTCAAAGGTCATGTCCGGACGGGGCTGGGCCCGCAGCACCAACGTGTTGACCAGCATGCCCACCAGGTGCTCAGCCGCCCGGTGGGTCCGCCCGGCCACCGGCGTACCCAGCGCAATGTCATCCGCCCGGCCTTGCCGGCCCAGCAGAGCAAAGGCCACTGCCGCCAGCACCATGAAGTCGGTGGCGCCGCGCCGCGCGGCGTAGGCCCCCACCAGTTGGCGGAAAGCCGGCGGCAAGTGCACAGTGACCGCGTCACCCTCGAAGCCCACCACCGCCGGGCGTGGGAAATCCGTGGGCCAGTCCAGCGGTGATGGCGGGCTGGCCAACTGCTCCAGCCAGTAGGCCTGATCGGCTGCCGTATCCTGGGCAGCCAGATAGGCGGCATAGTCCTTGGCTTGCGCCAGCACAGGCTCCAATTCGCGGCCCTCATACAACGCCGCGAACTCGCTCAGCAGGGTCATAATCGAGGTGCCGTCGGCCACCAAATGGTGAATGTCGTACAAGATGTAGTCCGGCCCGTCGCTCAGCCGCACCAGGGCCAGCCGGGCCAAAGGGGCCCGCGTCAGGTCGAACGGCCGGCCGAAACTGGTCACCAAGTCGGCCGCCTGCTGGGCATCCAGTGGCCCCGTACCGGTCAGGTCGATCACTGCCAGTTCGGCCGGCGCGGAGGCCTCGATCCGCTGGACCGGTTCGCCGTCAACCAACGGGAAGCTGGTCCGCAGACCCTCATGGCGCTCCACCAACTGGGCGTAGACCTGCCGCACCCGGACTGGATCAGCCTTGGCGCTCAACTCAACCAAGGCGGGGATGTTGTAGGCCACCCCGGCGTTGCCAAAGCCCTCAATGACACATAGCCGGCGCTGAGTAGCGGTCAGCGGGTAGTCGCCCGGTCCGCCCACCGAGGCGATCTGGGCGGCCGGGGCCGCCCCGGCCGTCAACCGGGCCGCCAACTGGGCCGGCGTGGGCGCCTCGAACAGATCAAGTAGTGCCAGGCGCTGGCCAGTCAATTCTTCCAGGCGGTTGATCACCCACGTGGCCGTCAGCGAGTGACCGCCCCGGTCGAAAAAACTGTCCGTCACCTCCACCGGGCTGCCCAGCGCCTCCTGGAAAGCCTGTTGGACCAAGCGTTCGGTTTCACTTGGTAGAGAAGGCTCCTCAGGTGGCGGTTCGCCCTCCTCCGCCAGGGTGGCCAGAGCCTTACGGTCCGGCTTGCCGTTGGGCGTCAATGGCAGGGTTTCGATCTGAACCAGGCGGGAGGGCACCATGGCGCTGGTCATGCGGGCCGCCAAGTCCTGACGCAGGCGCTTCAGGTCAAGAGGCGCCATCGACACCACGAAGCCTGTCAGTTCGGTCAGGTTGGTGGTGACCTCATGGCGGGCGATGGCGCCAGCCGTCTCAACGTAAGGCAGGGACGCCATCAGGCGTTCCACTTCTTCCAGTTCCACCCGCTGGCCGCGGATCTTGATTTGGTTGTCCGCCCGGCCCAAGTATTCGATGTCGCCATCGGCGTTCCACCAGCCGATGTCGCCCGTCCGCATCATTAGGCCATCCCCAGCCCAAGGGATGAAGCGTTCAGCCTGTAGGTCAGGGTGGCCCACGTAGCCGTCCGAGACGCTGATGCCGGTCACCCGGATTTCACCTGGCATATACAGGCCACAGTCGGTGTCGCCCCGCATTACCCTGACCTGAGTGTTGGGGACCGGCCGGCCAATCGGCACCCGGCGCGGCACCTGGCCGTCTTTGGCCCCATGCCACACCAACGGCACGGCCACCTCGGTCAAACCGTAGGCGTTGACGTGCAGCAGTTGGCCGGCAAACTTGGCGGACAGTTCCGGCGGGCAGGGCGAGGCGCCGGTTTCCAGGATGCGCAAGGTGGGCAGCGGCACCAGGTAGCGGGCGTACTCCGGTGGGGCCAGCACAATGGTCACACCGTTGGCCGCCATGGCGCCAATGAACTGGCGCGGATCGGCAATCACCTCATCCGCCACGCAGACCAGCCGGGCGCCACTGAACAGCGGGGCCGTGATCTCCAGGATGGCGGTGCTGAAGGTAAATGGCGCGAACTGGGTGATGACGTCGCTGGGTTCGATGGGCCATTCGGTGTGGTTGAACTCGCCGTAGTTGACAATCGTGTCGTGGCGCACCCGGACTCCCTTGGGCAGACCGGTGGTGCCGGAGGTATAGATCACCGCGCACAGGTCCTGCGGCGTGGTGGCTTCCTCCAGCGGCTCCGCGTCCGCCTCCCAGGTGGACGCTTCGGTCAGGTCGACCCGCAGCAGGCCGGGAGGCCCAAAGTCAAAGGCTGGGCTGCCCACCAGCAGGGCGGCGGCACCCGAATCGGCCAGGACAAAGTCCACCCGTTCGCGCGGCCAGGCAGGTGACAGCGGCACAAAGGCCGCCCCGGACCGCAGCACCCCCAGCATGGCGATCACCAGGGTGGCCCCACGGGCTGGCATCAGGCCTACTGTTTGCCCGCGCCCAATGCCGCTGCCCTGCAACCGCCGCGCCAACCGGTTGGCCTGGGCTTCCATTTCAGCAAAGGTCAACTGGCCTTGGGCGTCCACCAGGGCGATGCTGTCCGGGTAGCGCCGCACCGTCTGACTGACCCGGCCGTGAATGGTCAGTGGACTGAAGGGGGCAGCGGTGTCGTTGACCTGCCCGATGGCGTCCCATTCGGCCTGGCTGACCAGGTTGAGGCGGCCCGCCGGTGTGGCCGGACTGGCCCGCCAGGAGCGGGCCAGTTCGGCCAGGTGCCAGCCCCAAACGGTTAATTGGCGGGATTCGTAGATGGCGTCATCACCGGTCAGGGTAACCGTGGCCTGGTCGCCAGCGACCGCCCAGTCCAGGTGCAGGCGACCCACTGCGCTCTCCGGCCGCGGCTGGTCCCAGGTGACCCAGGCCTCCGGTGGTTCGGCGCCTGCCTGGATTGGGGCCAGACCGGCGGCCAGGCTGGCTAGGCCGGCGCCCAGTGGCTGGTCCGGATCCAGGTCAACGGCAGCGGCCTGGGTTTCGCCGGACCCAGTCAGGGCGATGGTAAAGCCGGTTCGGTCTTGGCTGAACTGAATCAAGGCGGCGCTCAGCGCCAGGGCGGCCAACGGCAACCCATCGGGCCCAGAGGGGATCATGGGGCCGGCCTGGCCGGCCAGTCCTTCCAGTAACGCCAAGGGGATGTTGAGTTGGGTCTTGGTTGGAGCGTCGGTGGAATTAGACATGATAAGCATCCTTCAGTTAGAGAGTTGCGCGGAACCGATGTGGCCTAGACCGCAGGTAAACCCATCAGTTTCAACCTTGAGCCGGTCAGATAGGCCGTGACCACACGCGGTGGCCCGTGTTGGAATGAGGCAGCGGGAAGGTGGCCCGGATCGACGGGCGTCAGGACCAGGTTGACGACCGGCCAAGCCGCCGGGTCGCCCCGGATCAGGCTGGTAGCTTCTGGCAGGCGCTCCGCCCAGCGGCCGGCCAGCAGGGAACTGGCGACCAGGCGATGTTGACGCAGGTAGGCCAGTTTGGCCGTGTGTCCCCCCGGCCCGGAGCCGCCGGGCCCAATCACCACTGGCAGGACGTCCAGGAACTCGCCCAGGTGGCCGGTAAAATCGAAACCCTCGTAGACCCGGCCGGTGTGGACCAGCAGGGCGGGCACGGCCTGCCCGGGAAAGGCCCGTTCGAAGGCAGTCTGGATCAGTCCCCAAGCGGTGCCAGTTGGGTCATCACCCGCTGCCGCTGTGACCTGAGCCAGGGGGGCCGGTTGGGGCCGCCAGGTCCTAGCGGCGGCGGCAAAGGCGGGCAGATCAAGCGCTGCCACCACATCTTGGTCGGTCACGCCGGCCGGCCCGGCGGCCAGGAAATCCAGGTAGGCGGCGTAGTCGTACGGTTGGTGGGCAGGGGCGCCGGCCAGGTAGTCCTGGGTCAGGCGGCCTGCCAGCACCTGGGATGAGAAGGCGTCAAACACCAGGTGGCTGAGCGGTATCACTGCCCAGAAGCGGTCCGGCGCGCACAGCACCGCCAGGCGGTGGGCCAATCCAGTGGCCTGCTCCCCGAAGTTGGCGGCCGCCCGGCTGGCCGCGTCCACCGCCAGCTTGACCACCTGGTCCGCGGTTAGACCGGTCACGTCGACCACCGGGATGGGGGCGGCCGGCACCGGCCCTACCGCCAAGGTGTCACAGTCGGTTAGCCGTGCCCTGAGCACGGCGTGGTCGGCCTGGATGGCCCGCCACACCGCCGTGAACAGGGCCGGGTCATAGGGCCGGTCCAGCGGCACGATGGCGTATGAGGCGTTGGCGCCAATCAGCCGGGACAGGCGCTGGCCGTCGGTCAGGGGGTATTCGGCCTGGGGCTGGCTAAGCTGGCTGGCGGCGGCGTAGACCGCGAACGCCGCCTCGGCCTGACTCAACAATTGATCGCTCGCTGCCGGTGCTGGTCCGGACCGGCTGGCCGGCGCCGACCCGGCCGGCGTGGCCGCCTGTCCAGTTGGGGTGGCCGCCGGCCTGCCGGCCGCCACCTGGGGGACACCAGCCCTGGCCGCCTGCGCGTTCAGCCGTCCGGCCAGCGTTTCCACCGTCTGACCAGCAAAAATGTCATGCACCGTGACGTCCAGGCCGGCCGCGCCCAGTTTGGTGGCAATGGCGATGGCCTTGAGCGAATCACCGCCTAGGTCGAAGAACGAATCGGTGGCGCCCACGGCCGGCACTTGGAGCACTTCGCTGAAAACCGCCGCCACCACCAGTTCGGTGGCTGTGGCTGGCGCCCGGCCGGTGGCCTCGAAGTGGGGCACCTGGGCCAGCAGGGCCGCTCGGTCGACCTTATGGGTGGCCGCCACCACCGGTAGTTGCGCCAGCCGGGTCAAACTGGCCGGCACCATGTAATGCGGCAGGCCGGCCGCCAAGTGGGCCCGTACCTGGGCCGGCTCTACCGCGGCGGGTGCCACATAGAAGCCGTGCAGGGCAGGCACGTCATCCACTACCACTGCTGCATCAACCACCGCGGGGTGGGCCTGAATCGCCGCCGCGACCTCACCTGGTTCGATCCGGTGGCCAAGAATCTTGACCTGGTCATCAATCCGGCCCAGATAAACCAACTGGCCGTCCGCCCGCCAGGCGACCAGGTCACCGCTGCGGTAGACCCGGCCGTGCGGTCCAGACGCGGTGCCTGGCTCGCTTGGCAGTTCGACAAAGGCACGGGCCGTCAGTTCCGGCTGACCCAGGTAGCCCCGAGTTACGCCCGCCCCGCCAATACACAGTTCGCCGGGCAGCCCGATGCCGCACAAGCGGTCACCGTCCAGCACCGTCAGTTTGGCGCCGGCGATGGGCCGGCCTATCGGGATCACGTCCGGCAGTGGCTGGTCCACAGGCGCTTCCCATTCGGCCGCCACCACGGCAATCTCGGTGGGGCCATAGGCGTTGACCCACCGGCCATGGCGCAGCGCCTTGGCTACCAGTTCCGGGCTGGCGGCCGCTCCCCCGGTGAAGATCCGCCGCAGCCGCGGCGGTAGTTCGGCCTGCATAAAGAAGGCGGGGTTGAAGAACGCCCAGGTCACCTGGTGGGCCTCCAGGTAGTCACGCAGAGCGCGGCCCGGCAGCGTGGTCAGTTCCGGCAGCAGACACGTGGGACGGCCTGCGAGGAGACCCAAGCCGTGCTCCAGCAAGGAGGCGTCGAAGGTGTAATTAGTGGTCAGGGTCATGACGTCGTCCGGTCCAGGCCGCCACTGTTCGCGCAGGTGAGACACGTAGTTGACGATGTTCCGGTGCTCCACCATGACGCCCTTGGGCTGCCCGGTGGTACCGCTGGTGTACATGATGTAGGCCACGTCATCGGGCGCCACCTGGGCCAGCCCGTCGCTGGCGGGCAAGGCTGCCAGGTCCAGCGACTCCAGGTCCACCACCGGCACCCCAGCTAGCGCGGGTGCCGTGACGCCACTCGCCAGGACCAGCGCCGGTTGACAGTCCGCCACAAGGGTGGCCACCCGGTCCGGCGGGTAGTCTGGGTCCATTGGCACCCAGGGGGCACCAGCTTTGGCGCAGGCGTATTGGGCCACTACCTGGTACGGCCCGCGGCGCATCAACAGACCCACCGGCCGGCCGGGCATCGCGCCTTGGTCCGCCAACGCCCGGGCCAACTGGTTAGCGCGGGCGTTGAACTGGGCAAACGTCCAGCTTTCACCGCGCCACAGCAGGGCCGGCGCGTCAGGCGTCTGCCGGGCCCAGTGTTCCAGCAGGCCATGCAGGGTGGGGGCCAAGGGTGTCGCCGGTGGCCCACCGTTGCCAAACTGGTCCAGCACCAAGGCGCGTTCGGCCGGCGGCACCAGGTCAAGCTCAGCCACCAGCCCGTCTGGGTTGGCGGCCATCTGGCCCAGCAGATGAACTAGTCGTTCGATCAGGGCCTTCGCCTCGCCTTCCTCGTAGACCCGTGGGTCATACAACAGGTCCAGCTTTTCAGGGCCAACGGCCCGCAGGTTGAGGGGGTAGATGGTTTGTTCGGCGGCGCTGACACTCTGGGTCTCGAAGCCTCCCACCAGCCCTGCGGCCGCGTCTGCAGGGTAGTTTTCATACGCCACCAGGGTGGTGACCAAGTCGGCCCCGGCGGCCGTGAAACGGTGCATGGCCGCCAGCGGGGCGTGGTCATGGGCCGTGGCAGCCGCCACTTGGGCTTGGAACTCGCGCAGCACCTGGCGCACGGTGGTGGTGGGGCTAAACCGCACGCGGGCTGGGACAGTGTTGATCAGTGGCCCCACCAGCCGTTCCACGCCGGGCAGGTCGCCGTCCCGGCCGGACACCACCCGGCCAAACACCACGTCTTCGCGCCGCGCATAGCGGGCCAGCAACAGCCCCCAAGCTGCGGTCACCACGCTGGACATGGTGGCACTACTGACGGCTCCCAGCCGCTTCAGGGCGTTGCAGGTGGCTGGCGGGCAGGCCAGTGTGATGGCCTTGACCTGGTCGGTGGTGGCGGCCGGCCGGGCCAAGGGCCGCACCCGGGCGGCCTCCTCATAGCCAGACAAGGTGTCGCGCCAGAAGTCCAGTGCCGCGCTCTGGTCGCGGCCGGCCGCCCAGCGCAGGAAGTCACCAAAGCCAGGGTAGGCGGCGGCCTCCCGCCGCACTTGCGCGGTCAGGGCCGGCAGCGGGGTCGTGGCCAGGGCTTCGAAGAAGCGGACAAAGTCTGCGATCACCAACTGGAGCGACCAGCCATCTATCACCAGGTGGTGGAAGCACCACAGGGTTTCGGTTGACTGGGGCCCGGTCCGTATCAGCGTCACCCGCATCAACGGGTCCTTGGCCAGGTCGAAGCCGCGGTCAATATCCGCACGGGCGAGTTGGTCCAACCGGGCCGGCAGTTCGTCTGCCGGCACCTGGCTCATGTCCTGCACCTCGCAGGTGGGCTGGCGTTCAGTCAGGATCACCTGCCGTGGCCTGCCCGAGCCCCGTGGGATGGTGAAGGCCAGCCGCAGGGCGTCATGCCGTCGGGCCAGCAATCCCAGGGCTTGGCGGACCCGCTCCGCGTCAACCTGCCCCAGCAACCTGATCCGCCACTGCAACACGTAGGCCCGGCTGGCAGGGTTGTCCAGCCGGTGGTGCAACATACCGGCTTGTAGCGGAGTCAGATCAGCGATCTCCGCCACCGAGGTGCGCAAAGACGAAGGCATGGCATGATCGACGTTGGCCAGGAGCCACCTGGCGATACCAGGGAACCCATGGGGCGGGTGTGTGTTCTTCGAGAGACCGTATCATGCCTGGTGGGCTCCACGCAGGCGGTCATTGAGTAGTCTTTCGCCAACCCGGCGAATCCCGGCCTGATGGCCACCTGCGGAGGGGTTCAGGGTGGCCTACACTGGCGGTCATCTGAGGCTCCCAAACGACCCCTTCTGGTCCGCCAAGCGGCCCCCGGCGGCAGTGGCCTGGGTGCTGGCTAAGCAGCCCCGGCCCTCAGCCGAGCGCATCGCGGACCATTGGCATCTCATCAACCGCCAAAGGCC
>JAISTN010000180.1 GCA_031272565.1 Bifidobacteriaceae bacterium | reverse complement strand
CCGGCGCAGACGCCCAATGAGCCAACCCCTGAGACCACCTTCACGGCCTCGGGGACGCCATCGGCCACACCGGCGGGATCAGCCGGGCCGGCCCAGCCGTCCCAGGCGACGGCGACTCAGCCCGGCACCGGGCCAACCTCCGGGCAAGACCAAAGCCAGGTGCCCACCGCCACGGACTCGTCCAGCAACGGCGAGCTGACCGGCGCAGGCGCCAGCCCCACGGCCACGGCCAGCCTGGGCGGCACCACCGGTGTGGTGGAATGGTCGCACCAAATCCAGTTGCCCAAGCCGGCCGGCGGTGGCCACCACACGGTCGACTACCGCAATGCCGACGGCCAAGCCGTGGTCCTGGTGGAGACGCATCAGACCGGACCGGGCCCGGCCAGGCCGGCGCAGGCCAACTCGTGGGCACTGATCGACCTGCTGATCGCACTGGTCACGGCCCTGATGGCGGTGGTGCTGTCAGCCATCGCCATGCGCCGGGCCGACCAGGACGGCATTGGGGACGAAGACGAAGAGACCGCCGTCTGGCGGCGCCGCCGCGCCCGCCTGGCAATACTGGTCGCGCTCGCCGCCGCCGTGGTCTTCCTGGTGACGCAGGACCTGACCCAGCCGATGGCTCTGACCGGCCCTTGGACCTTCGTGATGGGCCTGCTCCTGTTGGCCCAGATGGTGGTGGCCCGCAAGCAGTCCCGCCAGGCCCTGAACCAGGAGCCTTCCTACCTCACTCTGAGGTCGTAGGCCAAAGTTGGCTCCCAGGGGTGATGTGCCCTTGACCTGCGGCTTCGTAGCGTCGAGGGGTGCTGAGAAGAATCCTTGGACCCCACCCCTGGCGGCTGGCCGTAGGCAGCCTGGTCTGCCTGGTGACCGTGGCCGGCGCTCCGCTGACAGACCTGGCCGAGGCCCGGGCCAAGGCTGTGGCCAGCGGGGTCAGCCTGCCTCCCAGCGCCGGTTTCCGGCTGGACGGCGCCGGCCAAGCGGAGTTGACGCCCGGCAGTGACCCGGCCTTGCGGTTGGTCACCTTTGGCAGCCTGGCCAGCGCGGACGCGATCGCCGTCCTGGTGCCTGGCATGGGCCACACGGCGGCCGAATTCGACCGCCCGGCGGGTCCCCGCAACACCGCCGATGCAGCGGTGACGGTGTCCGACAACGCCCGCGCCCTCCAGGCCCAGGCCCAGGCGGAGGCCGGCGACACGGCCGTGGCGGTGGTGGCCTGGCTGGGCTACGTGCCACCCAGTTCACCGGTCGCAGCCCTGCAGACTGGGGCGCTGGCGCAGGGCGCCGCCAACCTGACAGCCTTCCAGGAGTTCCTGCGCACGGTCCGCCCGGAGGCCCGGATCACGTGGGTGTGCCATTCCTACGGTTCGCTGGTTTGCGCGGCGGCCCGGGCCGCGGCTCCGGAGGCGATTGTGCTGCTGGGCAGCCCGGGCGTGCAGTTGAGCAGTGCCACGGCCTTCACCGGCTTAGGGGTCGAGCTGTTTGCGGCCGGCGGGGACAGCGACCTGATCGGCCTGACTCAGGCCATGCGGCCACTGGGAATCGGCTTTGGGCCGGACCCGGCCAGCCCTGACTTTGGGGCCCAGATCATTGCCTGCGATCCGGGCACCGGTCACTCTGACTACCTGCTGCCCGGCAACGCCTCGTTGGCGGGTGTGGCCGCCGCTGTCCTGGGCTAGCCGGCGGGTCAGACTGCGGCGATGACGCTGGCCAACAGCAGCACGGCGATGGCCGCCGCGGCCACCACCCGGTAAATCACAAAACCGGTGAACCTGTTCGAGGCCACAAACCGCAGCAGCCAGGCAATCGACAGATAGGCCACCCCGGCACTGACAAACGTGGCCACCCCGGTGGCGGCCCAGCCAACGCCGGCCGCAATGTCGTCATAGGCCTTGGCGGCCTGGAACAGCCCGGACGCCGTCAGGGCCGGAATGCCCAGGAAGAAACTCCAGCGGGTGGCGGTGGTGCGGTCGATGCCGCGGAACAGGGCGGCGGAGATGGTGGCGCCAGAACGCGAGACCCCAGGCACCAGGGCCAGGCATTGGGTCAGGCCGATGATCAGTCCGTCCACCACCGTCAGCGACTCCTCGCCGCGTAGGCCCTGGCCGCTGACGACTGCCCTGTTGGCCAGCCGGTCCGCCAGCCACATCACCACACTCCAGCCGGCCAGGGCGGCGGCCACCACCCACAGGCTGCGCAGTGGGCCTTCGATCACGTCTTCCAGCGCTAGGCCCACCACGCCAATCGGGACGGAGCCCACTATGACGGCCCAGCCGAGCCGGTAGTCGGTGCCCCGTTGGTCCTTCTTGGCCAAGCCTTTGCACCAACCGGTGGCTAGCCGCACGATGTCGCGCCAGAAGTAGATGATGGCGGCCAGGATGGCACCCACCTGGATGATGGCGGTGAAGGCGGTCACGTCTGCGTCATCGATGGTCAAGCCCAGTAGCTTTTCGGTCACCGTCAGGTGCCCGGTACTGGAGACGGGCAGGAACTCTGTGATGCCCTCAACTACTCCCAGGACGATTGCCGCCAACCAGTCCACCAAGGCCCCCTATCGTTCGACGCAGGTCACAACTCTAACCGCTTCCCCGGGCTTCAGGGGGCCGGGGGTGAAGTGGACGCCATCGGGCACTTACCTTGTCCTGGGCAATGTCAGGCGGGGCCCAGCAGCCAGTCGCGCACGCTGAGTTGACGAATGCCATCGTGATCGGCCGGCGGGCTGTCTTCCCCAACCAGGAGATAGCGGGGATAGTGATCCCGCATGGTCCTCAGTGGGGCCAGTTCCCGGGCCAGCACAGCAGGATCGGCCACCGACTGGCAAACCTGGAAGTAAACCAGCCCCTGGCCGCCTTCGGCCAGGAAGTCGACCTCCGATTGGCCGGCTTTGCCCACGCTGACGGTCGAATAGCGCCGCATCAGTTCTAGGAAGACCACGTTTTCCAGGGCATGCCCAAGATCCGGATACCGCCCACCCAACAGGGCTTGCCGCATGCCCAGGTCAACCACGTAGTACTTGGCCGAGTTTTCCAGGAACGCCTTGCCACGCAGGTCATAGCGGCGGGCCTTGTACAGCAGGTAGGCCGAAGCCATGGCGTCGACATAGGTGTCAACGGCGGCTCGGCCGGTGCGGCG
>JAISTN010000175.1 GCA_031272565.1 Bifidobacteriaceae bacterium | reverse complement strand
CTGGTACGGGATGGACAACCCGGTCCAGACCGGCCAGAAGAAGGCCGCCACCAATACCGCCACGAACACCACCAGGCCGGCCGTGGTTATGGCCCAGGCCCGGGGCCGCCCGCCCGCGCGCAGGGGTGGGCCAATCGCCATGCCCATGGTGTAGACCAAAGCCAGCACCACGAAGGGCACAAAGGCCACGGTGTAGAAGGTGAAGATGGTGCGCTCGGCAAAGAACAGCCACGGTACGTAGCCGCCAATGTAGCCGCACAAGATGACCCAGGCCCGCTTGTCGGCCCAGATGAAGGCCCCATAGATCACCACCAGCAGGCCCACCAGCGCCAGCCACCAGATAATCGGGTTGCCAAAGTCGGTGATGGCCTGGGAGCAGGTCTCTGCCCCGCAGGTCGGCTCCGATTCGTAGAACATCGAGGTGGTGCGCAACTGCAACAGCCAGCCGTACGGTGTCGACTGGTAGTCATGTGGCGAGGTCAAGGTGGTGTGGAAGTTGAAGGCCTCGTGGTGGTACTCCACCAGTGAACGCAGGGCCTTGGGCAGGAAGGTGAGGCCCTCGCCCGGGTGTTCCTCCGCCCAGTGGCGTTTGTGCCCGGAGTCGCTCAGGAACCAGCCGGTCCAGCTCAGGATGTAGGTCACCAGGGCGACCGGCACCAGCAGCGCGAAGGCCTTGAAGCCGTCCCTGACCACGGCCGCGGCCAACCATGACTTGAGGCCCACCCGGCGGCGGGCCAGGGCGTCCCAGCACACCACCAGCAGGCCAAAGACGGCCAAGAAGTAAAGGCCGGACCACTTGACGCCGCAGGCCAGCCCCAGGGCCACACCGGCCCCCAGTAGGTACCAGCGCATGCCCAGGCCGGGCCCAAAGCCCTGGTTGCGGTAGAGCGGTTCGCCCCAGGGCCCGTGGCCGTATGGTCTTCGCACCCGGGCCTCCAGGCGCTGGTCCATCTGCTCCCGGTCCTTCAGGATCAGCCACAGCGCCACCAGGACCCAGAACATCAAGAAGCCGTCCAGCAGCGACACCCGGCTCAGGATCAGGGCCTGGCCGTCAACCGCCAGCAGCACGCCGGCCACGCAACCCAGGGTGCGTGAACCGAACAGCCGCCAGCCGATCAGGATGATCAGGAAGACGGCCACCGTGCCGCACAAGGCGGCTGAAAAGCGCCAGCCGAAGGAACTCTCTGGGCCAAACAGCTTCATGCCGAAGGCGATCATCCACTTGCCCACCGGCGGGTGGACCACGTATTCGGAGGTGTCCTGCAACTCGGAGAAGTCGCCCGCCTCGAAGGTCGGGTTGGTGTCCTTGGTCCAGGACATCTCGACGCCTCGCACCAGCAGGGAGTAGGCGTCTTTGACGTAGTACGTCTCGTCGAAGATCAGCTTGTGGATGCGCCCCAGGTTCCAGAAGCGCATCAATCCGGCCATGAAGGTGATGGCCAGCGGAGGGGCCCATTTCAGCACCCAGGGTTGGCGCCACCACGGCAGCTTGCCCGCGCTGGGCAGCAGCGGTTCGATCTCGCTGGCCGGTCGGTCCGCCATCAGGAGGCTCACAACGCTCTATCGTACGGGCATGACCTTGTCACAGCCTGAACCACGGGGGGTCGTGTTGGCGGCCACCCCGTTGGGCAACCCCCTGGACGCCTCGCAACACCTGAAGGACCTGCTGGCCCAGGCGGACGTGGTGGCGGCAGAGGACACCCGCCGGTTGCGCGCCTTGGCGGCCCGCCTGGGGGTCACGCTTGGCGGACGGGTGGTCAGCTTCTACGACCACAACGAGCGTTCCCGGGTGCCGGAGTTGTTGGCCGCGGCCAGGCAGGGCACGGTGGTGGTGGTGTCCGATGCCGGTTCCCCGTTGGTCAGCGACCCGGGCTACGTGTTGGTGCGGCAGGCCATCGAGGCGGGGTTGCCAGTTGGGGTGGCGCCGGGCCCCAGCGCCGTCGTGGCCGCCTTGGCGGTGTCCGGCCTACCCTGTGACCGGTTCTGTTTTGAGGGTTTTCCGCCCCGCCGGGCCGGGGAGCGGGCGGCCCGCTTTGCCGCCCTGGCGGGCGAAACCAGAACGCTGGTGTTTTTCGAAGCCGCCCGCCGGTTGGCGGCCACCCTGGCCGAGTTGGCCGGGGCGTTGGGGCCGGACCGGCCGGCGGCGGTGTGCCGCGAGTTGACCAAGGTGCACCAGGAGGTACGGCGGGGCGGCCTGGGCGAGTTGGCAGCTTGGGCGCAGGCCGGCGTGCTGGGCGAGGTCACGTTGGTGGTGGCGGGGGCGGCCGATGGCGCCGGCTCGGCCACGGGGATCGACTTGGCGTCTGATCTGGTGCCGGCGGTCTTGGCCCGGGCCGATTCGGGTGAGCGCCTGAAGGAGGCGGTGGCGGAAGTGGCGGCGGCCCATGGCGTGCCCAAGCGGGCCCTGTATGAAGCGGCCCTGGCAGCCCGCCAACCGGGGGCTGGCGCATCCCTCGGGTGAGTAGTTCTGCGGCGACCGGGGCCTGGGTGGTGTGAGCTTGGTCACATTGGCCGCGGG
>JAISTN010000314.1 GCA_031272565.1 Bifidobacteriaceae bacterium | reverse complement strand
GCGTTGGGGTTGTCGATCGAAAAGCCCTGGCTCTGGATCGTGTCCTCATAGTCCACCACCGCGCCATCCAGGTAGGGGGCGGACACGGCGTCCACCACCAGCGGCACGCCCTCGAACTCCACCACCGCGTCGCCCGCCAACTCCTGGTCGTCAAAGCCCAAGTCATACATCAAGCCGGCGCAGCCACCCGGTGCCACCGCCAGGCGCAGGCGCAGGGCGGGGTTGGTCTCACGGGCCAGCAGTTCCTTGACCTTGGCCGCGGCGGCTGGGGTCAGGCTGACACCATGGGTGGTAGGGGTGCCCGATGTCGTCTCGGTGACGCTGGTCATAGACGTGCTCCTTGTCTGCGCTTGCGGGCGCGGTTACTTGATATCAAGATATCTCCGTAGGAAGTCAACTGACAAGGCCGCCGCCACCCCCGGGCATTTCAGCGGCACCAGGTGGCCCACTCCCTGAATCTCGGCCCACTCGGCCCCCGGGATGGTCTGCGCCACCCGCAGCGACACCCGCCGGGCCACCACGTCCCTCTCCCCCGCCAGCACCAAAGTGGGCACACTGACCGACTTCAACTGTGCCTCCGTTACCAACGGCTGGCCAATCATCAAGCCCCAGATCTTGCGCCGGTGGTTGGCCTTGCGGCTAAACAACCCAGCCACACCCAACACAAAATGACCCACCCACAAGGACAAGTGAACCCACAGCTTCGTCGCCCCCGGCCGGGTGTTGCCGCCCATCAGCACCTGGCCCGCCAGCAGGTCCGGGCGGTGCAGGGCCACCTCCAAGGCCACGTTGGCGCCATCGGAAAAACCGATCACGCCGAACCGCCCCTGGTAGCCGTAACGGCGGCGGTACTCCAGCAGTGCCTGGGCCGTGTCGGCCCCCAACTGGGCCAAGGTCAGGCGCTTGTCACCCAGCGGCGAGGCGCCGTGGCCACGCGAATCCAAGGCGATGGTGGTCAGCCCCGCCAGGCCGGGCCCCATGGCGTCAAACAGCGAGGCGTCCTCGCCGTTGCCATGCAACAACACCACCGGCGGGCCTTCACCGTTGATGCGCGCCGCCAGTGGGCCCAAAGTGGTCTGCACGGCGCTACTACTCATCCAGCGTCCCACCCAGTTTGGCCAGGAACAGGGCCTCCGCCAAGATGGCCTTCTCCAGCATGCCCAAGTGGACCGACTCGTCACCCGAATGGGCCCGCGAGGCCGGGTCCTCCACCCCCGTCAGCAAGATCTCCGCCTCTGGGAACTGCGCCGCCAACTCGTTCGCCAGCGGGATCGACCCGCCCTGGCCCAGCAGCGCCACCGGGTTGCCAAAGGCCTGCTCCAACGCCCAACGGCAGGCGGTCGCGGCCGGGCCGTCCACATCGGCCATGAAGCCGTTGCCGCCGGCCCCCAGGGCGACTTCCACCGCCGCCCCAAACGGCGCCTTCGTCTCCAGGTGCCGTTTCAAGGCCTGCCCGGCCGCCAGCACGTCCCCCTCCGGCGGCACCCGCAACGACAGTTCGCAACGGGCCACCGGGTGGATCGTGTTGGAGGCCTGGTTGACCGGCGGGGCATCGAAGCCGGTCAACGCGATGGCCGGGGCAAACCACAGCCGGTCCGCCAGCGGCCCGGTGCCGGCCAGCTTGGTTTCAGGCAGCAGGCCCGCCTCCGCGCGCAGGCGGGACTCGGGGTAGTCGAAGGCCGCCGCGCCCACCGGCCCCAGGCCCTCGACCGCCACCGCGCCGGTGTCGTCATGCAGTGTGGCGATCAGCCGGGCCAGCAGCAACGGCGCGTCCAGCAGCGGCCCGCCAAACATGCCGGAATGGACCGCGTGCTGAGCGATCCGCAGGGTGACGGTCGCGCTGACAACCCCGCGCAGCGACGTGGTCAAGGCCGGCACGTCGATGGCCCAGTTGTCGGAATCGGCCACCACCACGACATCGGCCGCCAGGCGGTCGGCATGCTCGGCCAACAGGCGGGCAAAGGTGGGCGAGCCGGCCTCTTCTTCACCCTCGATGAAGAAGGCCACGCCAACCCCAAGATCCTGCCCCAGGGCGGCCAGTGCGGCCAGGTGAGTCACCACGCCGGCGCCGTCATCGGCCGCCCCCCGGCCATACAACCGGTCCCCCACCCGGGTGGGCGCCCATGGGTCGGTCGACCAGTCGTTGGCCACCGGTTGGACATCGTGGTGGGCGTAGAGCAGCACGGTGGGGGCGCCGGGCGGTCCCGGCAGCCGCCCGATGACGCCCGGCCCGCCCGGTGTGCCTTCGGCCCCGGTGGCCCGAACAATCGCGACGTCGTTGACGCCCAGGGCGTGCAGGCGCCCGGCCACGTATTCGGCCGAACGGTTGAGGGCGTCATCGGGCGCCGGGTAGGCGGACAAAGAAGGCAGGCGGACCAGGTCTTCCAGGACCGAGATGGCTTTGGGTAGGCCGGCTGCGACCCGCTGGCTAAGGGTGTCAAAGGTGACCACGATCCAACGGTAGACCAGACCGATGCGAACGGAGGCAGGACCTGACACGTTAGGCTTGCCCCTGTGTTTTCGAAGCGCGATGCGAAACCGGCGCCGGAGCCGGAACCTGAATCAACTACCGGCAAAGGCCGGCCCACCCCTACCCGAACAGAAGCCGAGGCGGCGCACAAGCGTCCGCTCGGCGGCGTTGGGCGCGGCACCCCGGCGGCAGCGGCCGGCAAGCCGCTGACCAAGGAGGAAAAGAAAGCCCGCCGGGAAGAGGCCCGGCGCAAGTACGAACTGGCCATGGCCCGCGGTGACGACCGCTACATGCCGGCCCGCGACAAGGGGCCCGTCCGGCGCTGGGTGCGCGACTACATCGATTCCCGGCGCTCGCTGGGCGAATACGTCATGATCGGTTCGCTGGTAATGCTGCTGGTCCTGATGATCACCATGAGCACCTTGCCTGTCGTGTCCGGGTATCTGATTCTGGCCTTCTACCTGGTGATCTTTGCGGTGATTGGCGACATGATTGTGCGGGCCCGCAAGCTGAAGAGGGCCCTGATCGAGAAGTTTGGCCAGGACAAGATGGGCCGCGGCACGGTCCGCTACGGCATCATGCGCTCGCTTCAGATGCGCCGGGCCAGGTTGCCTAAGCCCCAGGTTGAGCGGGGGCAATACCCCAGCTAACCGGCGCGTCGCGCGACCTGGCGCCCCGCCCATCGGTGATGTTCCATCGGTCCGGTCCGTGCTCCCGGCCCGCCAACCGGTGGTGGACCGGTTTTCCGGGACGCCGCCCGGCCGCTCAGCCGCGTTGGACCCGGTAGGGCCAGGCCGGGCCATGGTAAATGAAGGCCGTGTAGGCCTGCACCAGGGTGGCCCCAGCCGCCAGGTAGTCGCGGACGTCGGCGGCGGTCTCGATGCCGCCCACGCCAATGATGACCGGGCCTTCGCCCAAGCGAGCCCGCAGCCTGGCCACCACTTCAAGCCCCCTGGCTTTGAGCGGCGGCCCGGAGACCCCGCCTGCTCCCAGGTCGTGCTGGATCGTAGTGTTGACCGCCACCAGCCCGGCCAAGTTCTGGCGCCGGGCCAGGTCCGCCACGGCGTCGATGTCCTCATTGGACAGGTCCGGCGCAATCTTGACCAGCAGCGGCACCGGGCCGGGGCGGCCGGCCGCGGCCAGGCCCTCCGCCGCGCCTTCGCGGGCGGCCACGATGATAGGCTCCAGGGCCTCCACCGCTTGCAGGTCGCGCAAGCCGGGCGTGTTGGGCGATGAGACGTTAATCACCAGGTAGTCGGCGTAGGGCGCCAGGTGGCGGGCGGAGGCGCGGTAGTCCTCCGGCGCCTGGTCCACCGGGGTGACCTTGGACTTGCCGATGTTGACCCCCACCACTGGCTCCCAGCCGCCCCTGGCTTGGCGCAGGCGTTGGAGGGTCTTGGCGGCCGCCGCCGCGCCGTGGTTGTTGAAACCCATGGCGTTGCGCAGGGCCCGCTGCGCCAGCAAGCGCCACAGGCGGGGCTTCGGGTTGCCGGGCTGCGGCCAGCGGGTGATGGTCCCCACCTCGACGTAGGAGAAGCCGACCATCAGCAGGCCGCGCACGCCCCGGGCGTCCTTGTCAAAGCCGGCCGCCACACCCAGCGGCCCCGGGAAGGTCCGGCCCAGGGCTTGGACCGGTTGGGGCGGCTGGACTGGTCGGCCGCCCCGCCCGGCCGCCCGGCTGAGCACGGCCTTGGCCAGCCCCCTCAGCGGCGGCACCGCCGCAAACAACCGGATCCAGCGGAAGGCGATGGTGTGGGCCCGTTCCGGGTCCAGGTGGACAAACACCAACTTGAACAGGGCCTTGTACACGCCCTTGAGGTTACCGGCTGTGATTGGGGACCGCCGGTAACACACCCCCTACTACGATGGAACCGTGCGCTACGTGACACTGATTCAGGCCGATCCCCAGACCGTCGCGGCCGATGCCGTCCTGGTGCCCGCCTTCCAAGGCCAAGCCCCGGTGGGCGTGGCACAGGCAGTTGACCCTGAGACCTTGGCCGCCCTGGGCTTTGAAGGCAAGGCCGGCCAGGTGGTGCGCCTGGCCACCAGCGGCCTGGAGGGTGAATGGGCCGCGCCGGTGCTGGCCGTGGTTGGCTTAGGGCCGGTGCCCGCCGGGGCCGCGGGGAACGCTGGGGCGGCCGGCGAAGCCCCGGAAGGTGACGCCGCCGGCCCCCAGCCCTCAACCGACGCGCTGCGGATTGCTGCCGCCGTGGGTGTGCGGGCGTTAGCCGGCGCCGGCATTGCCGGCCTGGTCTTTGGCTTCGACCAACCCGAACAGGTCCACGCCATCGCCCTGGGGGCACGCCTGGGCGCCTACCAGTTCACCGCCTACCGCCAGCCGGACAAGCTGGCGCCCGCCCGCTTGGTGCTGGCGGTCAAGGAGCAGCGGACCAAGGCGCAGGAAGACCAGATCAACCGGGCCACCTCGATTGCCCACGCCGTGCGGGACGCCCGTGACCTGGTCAACAC
>JAISTN010000160.1 GCA_031272565.1 Bifidobacteriaceae bacterium | reverse complement strand
GATGGCGCGGTTTCCGAGGCAGAGTTTGCAGAGGCCGAGCAGAACTACACCGCCTGCCTGCAGGACTCCGGTTTCAGTGACATCGAACTTGGCGAACAGGGCGCCCGGTCATACCTGCCGCCGGCCGGCCTGGCGGATGCCGACAGCGAGGCCGCGGACCAGGCCTGCCAGGATGCTTCCGGCTGGGGTGAGCTGCTGAGCCTGTATTGGGACCCCCGGCTCTACCCGAACCATCAGGACCCGGTTGAGGAGACGGTGGCCTGCTTTGTCCGGCTGGGGCTGCGCGAGGAGGGTTATGCGGTCGAAGACTATTGGGCCGAATTCGAGGCCGGCACGCTGCGGGGCTCGCTCACGCCGGCCGACCCGACCTGGGCCGCCTATGTGGCTTGCAACGATGACCCGGTCCACGCCCAACCAGCCCAGGACGTAGGCTGAAGCTATGAGGGCCCGCCCCGGAGTTGCCTCGCTGATCGCCGTGGCCTGCGCGGCCGCGTTAGCGGCCGGCACGGTCATTGGCTACGTCTGGTCTGTGCGGCAGCGGCCAGCCGAACTGCAAGCGGCCGGTGAGCCGGTCTCAGCACCGGTCACCCAGGCCAGCACGGACGATGCGCGCACGGTCACCTTGACCGTCGAACTTGGTGAGTCAAGCGTGCTCAGGTCTCCCGGCCCGGGCCGGGTCACGGCCGCCGCCTGTCAACCTGGTGTGGAAGCGACATCGGGCACCAGCTTGTTCTCAATTGACGGCTCGCCGTTGCTGAACCTGGCCACCAGCGAACCACTGTGGCGCAGTCTCTACAACAAGAACAGCGGTGGCGACGTCACGGCGTTGGCCGCGGCCCTGAGCGGCTTGGGGTACTTCGACCACCCGGAACCTACGGCGGTGGATCGACCGCTGATTGACGCTTTCACCGCCGCCTTGGATGGCATTGGTGTCACCCTCACCACGGACCAGAAGACCTGGATCGACGCCAGCCGGGTCCTGTGGCTGCCCGGTGATGGTTTCACGGTGGCGGAATGCCAGGTTGAGGTTGGCCAGGATGTGGCGACGGGCGATGTGCTGGCCGTTTCGGCCAAGCCGTTGACTGCGGTGCGGCTGGCCCAGACGCCATCAGACTTGATCCCAGGTGAACGCAGCCTGGTGCTGGGCGACCTGACGCTGCCAATTGACGAAGACGGTCAGGTGACAGACCCGGCGGCGTTGGAGGCCATCGCCGCCAGCCCGGAGTTCGCGCTGGCGCTGGCCGGCGGCTTCGAGAGCCCATTCCAGGCCAAGCTCGCCTTGTCCCAGCCGGTCCGGATCGCGGCCGTGCCGGCGGCGGCTTTGGTGATTGGCGCGGCCGATGGCGACCAGACCGGCGGCGACCAAGCCAGCAGTAACCGGACGACCGCCTGTGTGCTGGGCGACGGTGAAGCCCGCCGGGTGACGATTGTCGGGTCCCAGTTGGGCCAGACACAAGTGATGTTCGATGGCGCCCCGCCCGGCGAGGTCAGCCTGCAGCCGGACCAGGACCTCAGGTGCGGGTAGCGGCCACCGGTTTGACCCACTGGTTCAGACCCGGGATGGTGCTGTTCCAGGACCTCGACTTCACTTTGGAACCCGGCCAGGTCTATGGCGTGACCGGTCCCTCAGGTTCCGGCAAGTCGACCCTGCTGACCATCCTGGCGGGCTGGCTGAAACCCCGGGGCGGGGAGATCCGCCGTGAGGGTGTCAACGCCATGCGCTGGGTGTTCCAGAATCCCCATGGCGTGGCCGGCCGGACGGCGCTGGATCACATCGCCTTGCCGCTGGTGGCCCGCGGCCTGAAACGTCATGAGGCCAACCGGCAGGCCTACGGCCTGCTGGGAGACTTTGGCCTGCTGGAGACGGCGTCCAGTCCCTTTGGCGCCCTGTCCGGCGGCGAAGCCCAGCGGCTGATGCTGTCCAGGGGAGTGGCGGCCGGCCCGGACCTGCTGTTGGTCGATGAGCCGACGGCGCAGTTGGACAGGCGCTCGGCTGCGACGGTCAACCACGCCTTGGTGGCACTGGGCGGCCGGGGCGCCATAGTGGTGATCGCTACCCACGACCCGGACACCAAGGCGGCCTGTGGCCAAGTGATCGAGTTGGGGCCATGAAGGGCGCGGGACGCCCCCGGACGGGCCGGCTGCGCGAGGTCCTGCGGGAGGCCTGGCGCAACACGGCCTCCGGCACCAGCCATGTGGCCCGCTGGGCGGTGGTGTTCGCGGCTGGCGTGGGGACTTGCGCCGCGCTTGACGCCCAGACCGTGGCCACGCTGGCAGACCAAGCTAGCGACTACCGTTCGGCCGGCGCGGCCACCTGGGTCCTGGCCGCCGATGGCGCGATCAGCGGCCCGGCCTGTGAGGCGTTGGGGCAGATCGACGGCGTGACGGCGGCCGGGGCGATGCGGGTCTTGCCGGACAAACTCACCATCACGGTGTTGCCGGGCGCCCCGGTGCCAGCCTATGAGGTGACGCCTGGCTTCGCGGCCTACTTTGGCTTGCCGGTCGGGTCCGGTGTGGGCATCAGCGACCAGGTGGCCGCCAACACCGGCTTGGTGGCCGGCGCTGCGCTTCACACTACGGCCGGCAGCGGCGTGGTCAGTGGGGTGTACCAGTATCCCGAGGACGGCCGGCGCTCCGGTCTGGGCTACAGCGCGCTATTGCCGGTGGCCGCCACCGGCGCGTTTGACGAATGCTGGGTGGAGGTTTGGCCGGTGACGGACCGGATCCCACCGCTGATCCGCCTGGCCTTGTTACCGGGGGTGGCGGGCCAGGAAAACCAGGACATCACCCTAGGCCAACTCAACCGCACCAAGGGCGAGTCGGTTGATTGGGCTGGCCGGTTCGATACGCGCCTGACCCGCTCGGCGCCGGTCGTGGCGGTGGTGTTTGGCCTGGGTCTGGGTTTTGCGGCCCTGCGGTCGCGGCGCCTGGAACTGGCTTCCAACTTGCACGATGGCGTGCCCAAGTGGTGGGTGGCGTTACAAGCCTGGTTTGAGACCCTGGTGTGGACCGTCTGCGGCGCGCTGGCGCTGGCCCTTGCCCTGCTGTGGGTGGTGCGGGACGCCGCCGGCGGCTGGGCGGAGCGGGCAGCGCCGGGTTTGGCGGCCACCCTGGCCGGTGTTGGCGGCGCCTGGCTGGGGGCCGTGGCGGCGGCGCTGCTGGTACGCGAAAAGCACCTGTTCGCCTACTTCAAGAACCGGTAGGGAGCGGCCGGGGAGCCCCGTGGCGGCCCGCCGGCCGCTGAGGGTGTGATGGCCACCCGGGTCCAGGTCCCTGGTGGCCACTGTCCGTCTGCGAGGTTGGCCACCCGGGTCCAGGTCCCAGGTGACCACTTCCTGGGCCCCGTCGGCCCGGGTGGTGACGGCGGGTTGATCTGTGGTCAGGCCTGGGACGAATTGGCCTGGGACGGCTTGGTGGGTTGGCCTGGCGGGGCAACTGTGAGTTTTCGGCGACTTGTGTACGGGTCGGGTCGGTGTGAGGCGTGGCGGCGGGCGTTGCCGCCGCCGCCCCAAAGGAGGCCGGATACGTTTGCGCAGGTCAGCGCCTTGCCGCCGATGTCGACCGGTTGGTTGGGCGGCCAGTCCCGGGACGGCATCGGGCGCTACCCGTACACAAGTCCTCGAAAACTCGCAGTTACCCCGCCAGGCCACCGGCCCGGTCGTCCCAGGCCACCCGTCACGGACT
>JAISTN010000159.1 GCA_031272565.1 Bifidobacteriaceae bacterium | reverse complement strand
GCCGCGGCCCAGCAGCGCCGCCCGCAGGTCCAGGTCCACGCCGCCGTTCTTCAGGTACCACTGGCGGGTGGGCACAATCTCCAGCGGCTTGTCGCCCTTCTCAAAGAACTTGACCGGGTGGGTGATGGGCTTCGGTTCGCCCACCATGTCACCGGACGCCACCAGCAGTTCGACAATCCGCTTCTGGGCCGAAAAGGTGGTCAGGCCGGCCAGTTCGGCGTAGGCGGCCCGGCCGGCGGCGCTGTCGATGCCGGCCGGCGGGTCAGCCAGGATGCGCCCATCCCAGCCGATGATCGCCCGGGTGGGCAGCGACAGTTCGCGCCACCAGACCACGTCGGTGACGTCGCCAAAGGTGCAGACCATGGCGATGCCGGAG
Organism: Bifidobacteriaceae bacterium; assembly: GCA_031272565.1. Taxonomy (GTDB): domain Bacteria; phylum Actinomycetota; class Actinomycetes; order Actinomycetales; family WQXJ01; genus JAISSX01. The sequence continues at coordinate 4,815 of JAISTN010000159.1, read as the reverse complement.
CCCTTGTCTGGGGCCGCCAGGCGGTGGGCCACCACCGGCACCTGGGTGCCGAACAGCGGCACCTCGACCAGTTCGCCAAAGAGCGGCTGGTAGCGCTCGTCATCCGGGTGCGCCACCAAGGCCACGCAAGCCGGAATCAACTCCGGCCGGGTGGTCTCGATGTACACCGGGACGCCATCGGACACCCGCTTGAAGCCCACTCGGTGGTAGGCGCCGGTGCGTTCCCGGTCTTCCAGTTCGGCCTGGGCCACCGCAGTGCGGAACGTCACATCCCACAAGGTGGGGGCAAGCTGCTGGTAGGCCTCGCCCCGGGCCAGGTTGCGCAGGAAGGCCAACTGCGAGGTGGCGCGGGCGTGCTGGTCGATGGTCTGGTAGGTCTGGGTCCAGTCGACCGACAGGCCAAGGTGGCGCCACAGGGCCTCGAACTGCTTCTCGTCCTCGCTTGACAGCCGTTCACACAGCTCCACAAAGTTGGGCCGTGAGATCGGCACCTGGTCGGCCGCCTTGGCGGACTTGCCTTCCCCGCCCTGCTGGGGCGGGGTGAAGTCCGGGTCGTAGGGCAGCGACGGGTCGCAGCGCACGCCGTAGTAGTTCTGGACCCGGCGCTCGGTGGGCAGGCCGTTGTCGTCCCAGCCCATCGGGTAGAAGACCTCCAGGCCGCACATGCGCTGGTAGCGGGCCACGATGTCGGTGTGGGTGTAGCTGAAGACGTGGCCCACGTGCAGCGAACCGGAGACCGTTGGCGGCGGGGTGTCGATCGCATAGACCCGCTCGCGGGGGGTGTCCGGGTGGAAGGTGTAGGTGCCCTGGCGGGACCAGGCTTCGTTCCACTTGTCTTCGAGGCCATCAAGGCTGGGGCGCTCCGGCACGGCCGGGATGCGCGGCGTTGGCTTGCTACTCACGGTGTCCTATCCTCCCATGACCTGGCAACCAGGTGGACCGTCCGCCAGCCACCAGCCGGCCAGCTACCTGCCGCCACCGCTGCCAGGCCACAGGGCCGCCAGGGGCGAGGCTGCCACGTAGACCCGGCCGCGGTTGTCACCCACTGGTGCCAACCAGCCGCGCTCCACCAGCAGCATCAGATCACGGGCGGCGCTGCGGCTGGACACCGCCCGGCCGTCCCTTTCCAGCAGCGCCTGGTATGAGGCCCGGGTCACCTTCAAGCCCATGGCTGCATCCATCAGGGCCCCCAGGGTGCGGTCGTCCTCAGCTAGGCCAGTCAGGCGCATCAGGTCCAGCCACAAGCGGTCAAAGCGCCGCAGCCGTTCCCGGTAGGCCTCCGCCTGGGCCACATGGGCCTGCAGCATGAAGCGCAGCCACGGGCCGGCGTCCCGGTCCGGCAGGAACCGGTCCCCCGTGGTGGCCAGAGCCTCGTAGTAGGCCGGCGTGTGCGTGCCTAGGTATTCCTCAACGCTCATGAATAGCGGCGTGAGCATGCCCTGGCGTCCCAATACCAGGCTCTGCAGCACGCGAGCCGCCCGGCCATTGCCGTCGCGGAAAGGATGGATCCGCACCAGGTTCAGGTGCGCCATGGCCGCCGTCACCAGGGCCGGGCCCTGGGCCCGGTTCAGTTCCACCACCAGGGCGGTGATCAACTCTGGGACCAGGGCGGCATCAGGGGCCGTGTAGGCAACAACACCGTGCTGTCCCGTGACATAGACCGGGCCATCGCGCCACCGCCCGGGACGGGCCCGCAGGTCGAAGCCCGCCAGCATGAAGTGGAGGGCACGAATCAGGTGGGATGAATACATGGGCTGTTCGGCGTCATCGGCCAATTGGAGCACAAACGTCATGGCGTCCCGGCAGCCCGCCAGGGCCGATTGTATCTACCAATCTGCCGCCGGTCGGCTCAGGTGCCCGATGCCGCCTGGTAACTCCGGGAGTCAGTGGTCTTTGTGCTTCAGCGGGCCCACGGCCGCATCGCCGTGCCCACCGGGCAGCAGGCCGCGGCTCCGCTGAGCGGGTGGGTGCGCCTGCGCCCTGATCTCATCCGTTTGCCCCAACTCGGCATCGTCCACCTCGGTGGGATGCAGCACCCGGTGCAGAAAGACCCGCGCCCGTTCCGTCCGAGGATTGGTGATGACCTGAGCCGCCGGGCCGTCTTCCACGATCATGCCGTCATCCATGAAAACCACCCGGTCGCCCACGTCCCGGGCAAACGCCATTTCATGAGTGACCACCATCATGGTCATGCCGGCCTGAGCCAGGTCGCGCATCACCGCCAGAACATCACCCACCAGTTCCGGGTCCAAGGCGGAAGTCGGTTCATCGAACAGCATCAACTTGGGGTCCATCGACAGCGCCCGCGCGATGGCGACCCGCTGCTGCTGGCCGCCGGACAACTGGCTGGGATAGGCCGCCTGCCGCTCCGCCAAGCCCACCTGCTCCAGGTTACGCAGGGCGATGGCGGTCGCTTCCTCCGTGGACCGCTTCAAGACTTTGACCTGGGCCAACACCAGGTTGCCTAGCACCGTCTTGTGCGGGAACAGGTTGAACTGCTGGAAAACCATGCCCACGTGGGTGCGGACCTTGTCGATGTTGACATCCCGGTCCGTCATCTCAACGCCCAGCACCTGGACCGACCCAACCGTGGGCCGCTCCAACAAGTTGACACAACGCAGCAGGGTGGACTTGCCGGACCCGGAAGGCCCGATCACACACACCACCTCGCGTTCGTGGATGGTCAGATCGATACCCTTCAGCACATGGTTGTCACCAAAGGCCTTGTGCAGGCCAGTGATCTGAACCACCGGGCGGCCGGTTATGGTGCTCGCCATCACTTCGCCTTCCCAAACGAACGCTCCATCCGCCGGACCAGGAAGCCCAACGGCAGGGTGATGATCAGATAGCAGGCGCCAATCAGGAAGAAGGCCGTGATGCCGCCGTTGGGCTCCTTCAGCACTTCCCGGGCCTGCTTGGCCAACTCATATTCCGCCGTAGTCAAGCCCAGCACGTAGCACAAGGAGGTGTCCTTGGTCAGCAGGATGATCTCGTTGGTGACCGGCGGCAGCACAATCCGAATGGCCTGCGGAATCACCACCGAAACCATCGTCTGGCCGTGTGACATACCCAGCGAGCGGGCGGCCTCCACCTGGCCCTTGGGGACCGCCTGGATGCCGGCCCGCAGCGATTCCGCCAAGTAGGCGGCCGAGACCATCCCCAAGGCCAAGGCGACCTTCAAGGTGATGTTGTTGGGCAGTTTGACACCCAACGCCAGGGGTACACCGTAACCAACCGCGAACACCACCATCAGGGCGGGCAAACCCCGGAAGAACTCGATGTAGGCGGTGGCCAGCCAGCGGTAGACCGTGACTTGGGACAGCTTCATCAAAGCCAGCACCAGGCCAAGAGACAGCGACAGGATGAAGGCGCACAGGGTGTAAATCAAAGTGTTGCCCAGCGCCCGCGGCACCCGGCCGCCAACCTTGCGGACCGCCTCCAGGCTGAGGAAGTTGTCGTTGAAGCTCTGCCAGTCCAGCTTCGCCGCCACCAAGATCACTACCAGGACCAGAATCCCGTACTGGATGCCACGGGTCAGGTTGGCCCGCTGGCGGGGGCTCATCCGCCCGGGCGAACTCAAATCGAGTTCGCCCGGGCTGGTAGTCACGGCATCGTGAGACATATTGGGGATCCTTGACCGAGGGGGCTGACGCCCGCTAGCTGGTGGCCAACTCCCACTTGGTCAGCAGTTCGTCATAGGTGCCATCAGACTTGACCCGCTTCAAGGTGGCGTTGATGGCGTCCACCAAGGCCTGGTTGTCCTTCTTGACCGCGAAACCGAACGGTTCGGTCTCCACGCCCTCCAGGCCGGTCAGCACCTTGTAGCCTTCCTTGACGTAGGGCGTCAAGGTGGGGGTGTCGTTGATGACCGCCACCACATCGCCGGCCTTGAGGGCCGTCATCTGGTCGCCCAGGCCCTCATACTGGCGCAGCGTGTCGACAATCTCCGGCCGGTTCTGGGCCCAGTTTTCACCCGTGGTGCCCTGCTGGACGCCAATGTCCTTGCCGGCCAGGTCCGCCAGGCCTTCGATGCCTGAATCGGCCCCCACCAGGATGCCCATCTGGGACTCATAGTAGGGATCGGAGAAGATCATCTTTTCCTGGCGTTCCGGTGTGATGCCAAGGGCGGAGGCGCCCACGTCGCAGTCACCCACGTCCAGGGAGGCGGACGATTCGATCGACTCGAAGGGCGTTTCGCGGGCCGCCACCTCCAGGCCCAGGTCCTTGGCCACTTCAGCCATCAGGTCCAGGTCGAAGCCCACCACGACGCCATTGTCCACGTCTTCGAAGGGGGCGTAGGGAGGGTTGGTGCAAACCGTCAGCTTGCCGGCGGTGACGGGCGTGAAACTGGGAGTGGCGGAGCTGTCGCTATTACCGCCGGAAGAACAGCCGGCCAGCCCGACCAGCCCGGCCGCCAGCAGCGGCACCAATAGTTTGACTGTGTGTTGACGCATCAGAGGGTTCCTTTCCTGGGTCCTGACACAGAGGTAAAGGTTCTCACAAAACCGTTACCGCACTGTAAACGGCTGGCCGGGTGCTAGGCCGGCCAAGCTCTGTTCCTGGCAGCAGACCATGGCTCAGCCGGAGGCGCTGCCCACGTTGGCGGCCGGCTCGCGCAGCCGCGAGAAGAACCCCAGGTTGACGTCTAGGGCGCTGACCGGCCCGCGCCAGATGACCGGATTGGCATCCGTGTCCCGGCCCGCCTCGGCCGCCGCGATCAAAGCCTCTAGGTACTGCCCAATGACCGGCCCGTTCTTGAAGTTGTTGCCGCTGGTGCCAATCGCCACGAAGAAGCCAGGTGCGGCCGTCTTATCC
>JAISTN010000238.1 GCA_031272565.1 Bifidobacteriaceae bacterium | reverse complement strand
CGGCGACATCGCCGCCCTGGCGGCCGAATACGACGCCAAGATCACGCCGCTGCTGAACGGCTGAGTGACTATCCCGGCTGTGGTTTGGCGGCCAGCCAAACCACAGCCCACCAAGCCGCCGCGCGGGTGGGTCCCTCCCCGCTACCCGCGCGGCGGCTGACCTAGACCAATCCATCTCCGCGCTGGCTCCCAGCCGGCTCTAGCTGATCTCTCCTGCCGGCCGCCCCCGGCCAGACCGAAGGAGCAAACACCCGCATGACCAGGTCCCCAATCGCCGGGGCGACGCCGGCCGCCGCCTCCGCCGGGCCCCCGCGCCCGGAAACGACATCAGCGGCCAACGCGTCCCACACCCCCGCCCGCCCACACAAACGGCGGCGCTTCCACGCCACCCCGTACCTGCTGCTCATCCCGGCCGTGGCCGCCCTGCTGCTGGCCCTGGCCTACCCGGTGGGCTGGCAGTTCGTCACCTCCCTGAAGGAATACGGGCTGAAACAACAATTTGGCCAACCGGCCGAATTCGTTGGCCTGGACAACTTCATCACCATTGTCACCACCCACGAAACCTGGATGGTACTGGTCCGGTCGGTGGTGTTCTGCCTGGTCAACGCCTTCTTGACGGTAGCCGTTGGCACCGCCCTGGCCACCTTGATGAGCGCCGTCCCCAAAGGCCCGCGCCTGGTCCTGCAGATCGCCCTGCTGCTGGCCTGGGCCATGCCGGTGGTAGCAGTCATGACGGTGTGGAACTGGCTGTTCGACTGGTTCCACGGCACCATCAACTGGGCGCTGGTCCAAGCCGGAGCAGACAGCTTCTGGCACCACCAATGGTTGTCCAACCCGCTTAGCTTCTACCTGGTGGCCACCATCATCATCGTCTGGATGTCGGTGCCGTTTGTGGCCTTCTCCATCTACGCCGGCCTAACCCAGATTTCCGGTGAGGTCCTGGAAGCCGCCCAGATCGACGGCGCCAACTGGTGGCGGCGGCTGACCGGCATCATCCTGCCAATGGTCCGCCCCGTCCTGGCGATTGTCACCCTGCTGCAGATCATCTGGGACCTGCGGGTCTTCTCGCAGATCCGCATGCTGCAGGACCGCGGCGGCCTGCCCTCTGAAACCGACCTGCTGGGCACCTACATCTACCGCGAAGGCGTCGGCTCATCCCACTTTGGCATGGCCGCCGCCATGTCGGTGTTCGTCTTGCTGATCACCGTGATCGCCTCCTCGCCCTACGTCCGTTCCCTCTTGAAGGAGGACCAGGCCTGATGACTACCCTGACAACTACCCCCGCCGCCGCGCCACCGGCTTCCAGCGCCGCGCCGCGCCGCCGCCAACGCACCGGCCGCTTCTACCTCAACCAGGCAGGCAAGGCCGGCCTGTCGCTGATCGCCATCGTGCTGGGCCTGATCTGGGTTTTCCCGGTCTACTGGATGATCAACAGTTCCTTCCTGTCCAACACCACCCTGAGCGCCTCCACGCCCACCTTCCTGCCGTTTGGCGGCAGCCTGAACAACTTCCGCCAAGTACTGCAACACGGCAACTTTGGCGCCGCCTTGCGGATGAGCCTGGTCGTCACCCTGACCACCGTGGTGATTGTGCTGCTGTTCGCCGTCCTGGCGGCGCTGGCCATTTCCCGCTACAAGTTCCGGGGCCGCAAGACGTTTGTGCTGGCGGTGCTGTTCATCCAGATGCTGCCGGCCGAGGGCTTGTTCCTGGCGCAGCATTCAATGATGAAATCGATGGGCCTGCTCAACAACTGGCTGGGGGTCACCATCATCTATGTGGCGGCCGTGGTGCCGTTCACCGTCTGGATGCTGCGTGGCTTCGTGGCCGGCGTGCCGGCCGACCTGGAAGAAGCCGCCATGGTGGACGGCCTGAGCCGCACCAAGGCCTTCTTCCGCATCACCTTCCCGCTGCTGGCGCCCGGCCTGGTCGCCTCCGGCGTCTACGCCTTCCTGCAAGCCTGGAACGAATTCACGGTCGCCTTTGTGTTGCTCGATTCGGACAAGAAGACCTTGCCGCTGTGGCTGCGCAGCTTCATCCAGCAGTCCAGCCAGCAGGAAATCGATTGGGGTCAGGTGATGGCGGCGTCTACCCTGGTGGCGGTGCCAGTGATTGTGTTCTTCCTGATTGTGCAAGGCCGTATGACCTCCGGGTTGGTGGCCGGCGCCGTCAAAGGCTAAACACCGGTTCACCAGCCGTTGGCGGCCACGCCAAAGAGCCAACCGAAGGACAGATCGTGGAAGTTGTCATCCTGCCGGACGCCCAGACCATCGCCGCGACAGCCGCCGGCGCCATCGCCGAACTGCTGCACCGCCGGCCGGACGCCGTCCTGGGCCTGGCCACCGGATCTTCCCCGCTGGCGTTGTACGACGAGTTGGTGGCCCGCCACCAGGCCGGCCAAGTCAGCTTCGCGCGGGCCAAAGCCTTCATGCTGGACGAATATGTGGGACTGCCGGCGGACCACCCGGAACGCTACCGCAACGTGATTGACCGGGCCTTCGCCTCCCGGGTCGACTTGGCGCCCGATGCCGTCCAAGGGCCGGACGGCTTGGCGGCCGATCTACCGGCCGCCTGCGCCGCCTACGACCAGGCCATCCGGGACGCCGGCGGGGTTGACCTGCAGATCCTGGGGATCGGCTCCGACGGCCACATCGCCTTCAACGAACCCGGCTCATCGCTGGCTTCGCGCACCCGGGTCAAGACCCTGACCACCCAGACCATTTCCGACAACGCCCGGTTCTTTGGCGGTGACGCCGCGGCCGTGCCGCGCCACGTCCTAACCCAAGGCCTGGGCACCATCATGGAGGCCCGCCACCTGGTGTTGATGGCCACCGGCCGGGCCAAGGCGGAGGCCGTCCACCACATGGTGGAAGGCGGTGTCACCGCCATGTGGCCAGGTTCGCTGCTGCAATTCCACCCCCACGCCACCGTCCTACTGGACGACGCGGCAGCCGCCCGCCTGCAGTTGGCCGGCTACTACCGCCACACCTACGCCAACAAGCCCGCCTGGCAGGGCCTGTAAGGGCCCGGGCCGGCCCGGTCAGCCCAGGGTGATCTTGACCTCGTGGACCTGGCCGGGCACCGGCAGCGGCAGCACCGCCACCGACCGCCCCAAGGCGGCATCCGGCACCGGCTCCAGGGTCTCGCCATCAAACGTGACGCTGGCCACGCCGCAGCCCCGCGGGCCCGGGTTGGTGACCTCGATCTGGTAGGTGCCGCCGCGCCACTGGCGCCGCACCTCGAAGCCCTCCCAGGCCGCCGGGATACACGGATCCACCACCAGCGAGTCATAGCCCGGCCGCACCCCCAAGATGTACTGGGTGGCCGCCGTGTACATCCAGCTCGCGGTGCCGGTCAGCCACGGATTCTGGGCCTTGCCATACAGTTCGTGGTCCCGGCCGTAAATGAACTGGCAGTAGACGTAAGGCTCCGCCCCGCGGACCTCCGCCAGGTCATTGAACCTGGCCGGCGCCATCGTTTCGTAGTACTCCCAGGCCTGGTCACCATGCCCCAGCATGGCCTCCGCAATGATGGGCCAGGCGTTGGGGTGGCAGAAGATCGCCCCGTTCTCCTTGACGCCCGGGTAGACCCGGGTGACATAGCCCACCGAATCGTCCACCGTGGTGTATGAGGGCCAGAGCAGATGCGTCCCGTACGGCGAGGCCAAGTGCTGCCGCACGGCCCCCATGGCCGCCTCCGCCCGCCCGCGCGGCGCCACCCCGCTGATCACCGCCCACGGCATGTGCTCCAGGAAGATCTTGCCTTCGGCACTGACCTGAGAACCGATCCGCGCCCCTTCCGAGGTGAACCCCCGCAGGTACCATTCGCCGTCCCACAGAGTGCTATCCGCCGCCGCCGCGAACTGGTCCGCCAGGGCCGTGAACCGGTCCACATCGGCCGTGCGGCCCAAGAAGGCCGCCACTTCCGCCAGCGCCCGCAACGCCCAGACATGCAAGAACGCCACCAGGGCGCTTTGCCCGCCGCCCAGGTTCAGGCAATCGTTCCAGTCCGCCCGCAACCCCTTCGCAATCGCATTGGGGCCCACCTCGCGAGCGGTGAACTCGACCGCCCGCACCAAGTGTTCGTAGACCGTGGCCTCACCCAGGTCCGCAAACCGGACCACCTCATCCAAGAAGGCCATGTCGCCGGTCTCCTTGACGTACTGCAACACCCCCGGGACCAGCCACAGGTGGTCATCCGAACAGGCATCCTCGATGCCGTGCATCTGGCCGGCGCTGGCCGTTGGCACCACCGTGGGCAGTTTGACGCCGGTCGGGATGTCCGCCCGGCGGTTCTCCTCAAACAAGTCCGGATCAAACAGGTGCAGCCCGTAGCCGTCCGAGACCTGCCCGCGCAGCAGTTGCATGATCCGCCGCCGCACCGCCACCGGGTTGGTGTGCGGCACGGCCATCAGGTCCTGGGCCGTGTCCCGGTAGCCCAGCCCGGTGCGGCCACCCACCTCGACAAACGAAGCGAACCGGCTCCACACCACGCAGGTTTCGGCCTGGAACAGCGTCCAGGTGCCCACCAAGGTGTCGAAGACGTCCGATGGCGTCCGCACCGCCAACGTTTCCCGTTTGGCGTGCCAGTAGTCCCGCAGCGCCTGGAAGGCCGCGTCCACGGCGCCGTCCACCTGGTACTTGGCGCGCATGGTGACGCCGGCTTCACGGCTGCCGTAGCCCAGCAGATACGCGAAGCGGACCGTTTCCCCCGGTGCCAGGTCGATGTTGTGCTGCAGGGCCCCGCAGTGATTCTGGGTGGTGCCGTGCGAGCCGGTACAGGCGCCGGCCGCCACGGCGGCCGGCGCCGTCTCAGTCCCATAGGGCCCAATGAAGTCCTGGCGCAGGCAGTCGAAGCCGTCGTCCGGCCGGGTGGCGGTGAAATAGTGGTAGGTCCACGGTTCGTAGTAGAAGTCCTCTTGGACCACACCTTCGGCGTAGTCGGCCCCAGCCGCATAGAGGGACATCTGGAAGTTCTGGTTGTCAATGTCCACCGTGTGATAGGAGAACT
>JAISTN010000223.1 GCA_031272565.1 Bifidobacteriaceae bacterium | reverse complement strand
GACGCCAAACCGAATCCAGCCCATTTGAAGCTGGCCGAACTGGAACAGGCCGGGCGGCTAACGGCCGTGGTGACCCAGAACATCGATGGCCTACACCAGGCCGGCGGCTCCGTCAACGTGATCGAATTGCACGGCTCGGTTCACCGCAACCACTGCCGCCAATGCGGCCAGGCCTTCACCATGGAGCAGATCTATGAAGCCCCGGGGGTGCCGCGCTGTGGCTGCGGCGGGCTGATCGACCCTTCAGTGGTGCTGTATGAAGACCCGCTGGACCAGGACGTGATCCAGGCCGCCGTCCAGGCCATCAGCACGGCCGACATGCTGATCATCGGTGGCACCTCGCTGGTGGTCTATCAGGCGGCCGGCCTGGTCGACTATTTCCGCGGCGACCACCTGGCGGTGATCAACAAGTCCGGGGCCGGGCCGATGCGCGGCGGCTTGGGCTTGAACCCGTTGGTCATCACCGAGCCGATTGGCCAGGTGCTGGGCGCCATCAATGTGACCCAAGGCTAAGAGTGGTGGACCGGCGGCTGGGCCGGGCGGCTACGGCGCGGCCGGCGCGGACTGTTCCACCAGCCGCTTGAGGTTCTTGAGGGTCTTGCGGTTGCAGGCAAACTGGATCCAGTTGGTCAGCCACATCAAGAACCAGGTGCCCGGCCCAATCCAACTCATCGATTCGCGGATCAGCAGGCGGGTACGGCTGGGGCCGTCCGGAATCAGGACGAATGACCAAGCCTTGTTGAACGGCTGGGAGGGCTGGTTGCGGCCGTCGCAGTACATCACCAGAGCGCGGTTGGGCTGGACATCCGCCACCCGGAAGATGATCCGGTCCAGCAGGTCGATTGGGTCGCCCACCTTGAGTTCCTGGAACTCTGGGAGCACGGTGGTGGCGCTGGTGGTGTCCTCGGCCGAGCCGATGAACTTCAGCAGGCGGTCGTAGGCGTACCAGCCGCCCCGGCCCATGCCCATCTGGACCAGCCAGGGCCAGATCGCCTCCGGCGCGGCGTTGATGCTGATGGCCCGGTTGGTCCGGAAGATGGTGTCCGGCACCAGTTCGTCACCCGGATAGCTGGCCGCGATCTCTTCGGCCCTAGCGCCCCAACTGCGCATGTATCGGGGCAGCAACAGGGCGGCCGCCCCGGCTGTGAGCGTGGCCAAACCCAGTACACGTGCGAGTCTCACGCAGTCAACTAAATCATTCTTCGGGAGCGATTTCTAACTCGGCCAGGTCAAGCGAGCGTAGTTTGGCGAAAACGGCCCAGGCCATGGAGACCAGAGGCACGGCGGCGATGGCGCCGATGATGCCGGCCACCAGCGTGCCGGCCACCACCGAGACTGCCACCACCACCGGGTGGAGTTTGACTTGCCGCGACATGATGAGGGGCTGCAACAGGTGGCCTTCGATCTGACCGATCACCACGATCATGCCGATCACGGCGAGCGCCCACCAGACGCCTTTGGCGGCCAGGGCCACCACGATGGCCACCGACAGGGCGATGGCGCTGCCCACGTAGGGGATGAAGGTGCCGATGGCGACCAGCACGCCGATGGGCGCGGCCAGCGGGATGCCCATGATGGCCAGGCCGGCGCCGGCGAAGATGCCGTTGGTGGCGCCCACCAGGACGATGCCGCGGGTGTAGCCGGAGACGGCCCGCCAGGCGGCGTGTCCGGCGGCGGACAGGCGGCGGGCGGACTCGGGGTGGAATTGGTCCACCAGCCACTGGAACATGCCGCTGCCGGACTTGATGAAGAAGATGGAGCAGAACAGCGCCAGGACAAGGGCCGTCAGGGATTCGGTCAGCGTGCCCAGGCGACTGATGACCTGGGACACCACTACGCCGGAGTTGTCGGACAGCCAGTCCTGGATGGCCGAGCCGGTGTGGGTGATGTCGATCTCGTTGATGGGCCTGGGGGCGGACTTGATCAGGGAGTCGATCTCATTGATGCCGTTGATCAGCGCCTCGGTCAGGCTGGGGATCTGGTTGGAGACGGACACGGTCACAAAGGTGACGATGCCGGTCAGGGTGGCCAATGCCACCAGGAAGCCGATCAGGGTGGACAGCCAGCGGGGCAGGACTTTGGACAGAAAGTTGACCAGGGGGCGCAGCACGGCCGTGATGACGGCGGCCAGGAACATGGCGATGGCGACCAGTTGGACCATGGCGACGGCCCGGGCCAGCACCAGGACGGCGGCGACGATGACCAAGAAGCGCCAGGCGTAGCCGGCTTGGGTCCGCAACCACCGCGGTGTGCCGTCGTCGGCGGGTGGTCGGGGACTAGGGGTCCGGCTGGGCATGGTATTAAGTATGGTCCCGATTTGGGCGGTGGCTGGACGCTGAAGGACGGCCCGGTGGGAGCCTGCCGGGGACGGAGCCGGGGCCGGGCTGGAGGGGCCGGCGTGAGGCGCGCCGTGGTATCTTGGCCTGGCAGTCTAGCCAGGCAGGCCAGACAACGCCCGGTCCAAGTGGCGGAATAGGCAGACGCGCCAGCTTGAGGTGCGGGTGCCCGGGATAGGGCATGGGGGTTCAAGTCCCCCCTTGGACACCGTCGCCGTGACCTTCCCGTGATATTTCTACGCACCCAAAATTGACTTCGCGGCGCGTCGCATCGTGGCCGGCAAACATGGGACCATTGCCCCTCAGAGGAACTAACTCAAGCCTTGTGACCTGCGGTTTTGCTGCCGTGGTGGTCGGCCGCCAATTGCCTCGGCCCGGTTGGGTCCTGGCGGCGATAGTGTTTCCACGCACCTCTTGGGGCCGAATCGTCCGCCCTGAGCGAAATTGAGCGCTAGCATCGAGGAGTTCCCCCAGTTGGCCGCCCAACGCAAGGGAAAGCAAAAGGTTGACCGGACGTGGAGGGTGCTAGGCATGACAACAACCGCCGCCACCGAACAACTTTGCGCTGCCCTTTGGGCGACTTGGCCGGTGCAGACCACCGGGCCAAGCCGGCGGGCGGGGCAGTCACGCTTGCTCACCGGTACCGACCGGGGCTGAGCTGGGTGTGGCAATCACAACCAACACATGTGCAACCAGGAGAGAAGAAGAGGATGAACTCTATTCGCAAGCGCACCGTCGTCGCGGGCGTGGCCGTCGCCATCGCCGCTGTCACGGCGATCGGTTCGACCGCCGCTTCGGCGTGTCGCCCCAAGAATGTTTGGGACGGTGAGTTCGAGTACGGCGCGCTGTATGCCGATGGCGCCACCGACCTTGAGCTGTTCGTCTGGGCGGATGCCGAAGCAGTACCCGATGGCCAAGGCGACACGGTCAAGCAGGAGTACTCGATTTACGAAATCTTGAAGAAGGCCAAGGCTTGCCCGAACGCCTCGTCCCAGGGCGTTGGCCCTAGCTCGGCTGCGGCGTTTGACGGCGAACTGGCTCTGTACACCTGGGGTCCGGCCGGCGCGATCTACCGGACCGACCAGGACGCCACCGCCACGTATCTAGGCAAGGGCGACGTCACCAAGGTGGCCGGCCGCACCGTGCCGTGCATCCGCTGGGGTGGCGACGTCAACCCGGTCAACGGCGAAATCCTGCAGACCGGCGACTACACCAACTACGTCAACGACAAGGGCGGCAATGCCACCTACGTCGTGTTGATCCCGGGTGAAAACAGCGCCACGGTTCAGGCCGTGTCGTCGCCCAAGATGCTGTCTTCAGGCGACACTCTGACCACCCTTGAGAAGGCCGCCACTGGCAAGAAGATCGCCACGTGGTACATCGGCTCCGACCTGGCTTACGCCTCGGACGGCACCGCCTATCAGGTGTTCAGCGGCAGCGCCGGCGTGACCGGTGCCCGTTGGCTGGTCAGCATCGACATTCCGCGTCTGGCCGACGGCAACGTTGACCCGACGGGCATCTGGACCTACACGCCGATCCTGCGTCTGGGCGACTTCCCGAAGATCTCGGGCTGCCTGGGCGTGCTGGATCTGTGGGGCCTGGCCTACATTGGCGACCACATCTACATGGGCTATGCGGGCGGCAACATCTACCGCGCCGACGTGAACACGGGCGATGTGGCCTTCTTCGGTAAGGGCGAATGCGGTCTGCAGGACCTGGCCACCGGCAATGCCGAGCCGTTCCCGCCGGACGTGGACATCCAGGCCTGGATGGACCCGGATTTCCCCTACTACGTGGTTGAGGCTTACTTCACCAAGCCGACCGACGGCAGCCCGGTCAAGGGCGTCAAGTGCTCGTGGGATTACCAGACCCCGGAGAACCTGACGGTCACCTATGCCTCGGCGAAGTCGGATGAAGCCGGCTTGTGCTACACGACCATCACGATGGACCTGCCCGGTACTTACAACGTGTACCTGGACTGGAAGCGTGGGCCGTATGCCGACACCGCGATCAGCTCGATTGGCCAGGGCACCCCGCCCCGGACCTGATCGTCAACCCGGCTCCCTAGGGAGCTACTAGACCGGTGGCCCGCAGGCTCTTGAGCCTGCGGGCCACAGTCATGTCTGGACCGCACCAAGGCACCCCGGTGGTGACCTTCATCACGCCGCCACCCCGGCACGCCGCGCCTTAACGCCACCAAAACCCCAGGTCAGGACGTTTAGAAGCGTCTTGGCCCGGTCTTCACTTGGGTCCAGAGTCCCATTTCGCTTCAGTCAGAATCGTCCTGCCGGACCGGCACCCACCGTGGGGTCCCCCCGGACGGCTGTAGGAGAACTGGAAGCGAAGAGATCATGAACGCCTCAAGACGTGCCGGGTCTGCCCGCCCGCACCGGCTGGCCGCGCCCCGGGTGCGGACGGCCGCGGTTCTGGCTGGTGCCTTGGCCTGCGCCGGCCTGATCGCCGCGCCCTCGGCCGGCGCCGAGGACACCCCGGCGCCCCTCGAGACCTACTTCCCGGACCCCGCCTTGCGTTACCAGGTTTGCCGCCTGCTGGCCGGCTGCCCGGCAGCGAGCACCTACCCGCCGGAGGATCAGCCAGCCGAGTTGGCGGCGGTGGGCGCCTTCGAGGCCAGCCCGGCCCAGTTGGCCGCCATCGACGACCAGTTGGTGTGGCAGACCTTCTACCGCGACCGGGCCCCCAACGACTACCAGGGCAATCAGGGTTTCGCCGACCGCGGCATTGTGGACCCCACCGGCGTCAGCTACCTGACGGGCCTGGCAACCCTGAACTTGCAGAACAACCTCATCACCGAGTTGCCCGATGGCGTCTTCGCTGGTCTCACGGACATCGGCGTGATCAACCTGAACGGCAACCAGTTGACGGCTGTCACGCACGCCCAACTGGCGGGGCCAACCGCGCTGCAGGGCATTCAACTGGACGACAACCAGATCAGCGACCTAGAGCCGGGCTTTCTGGCTGGGCTGAATGACGGCAGCACGCCGCTGTCGGTGTCGCTCAGCCACAACCAGCTCACAACACTTGACCCCGGCACTTTTCAAGGGGTGGCCTGGATCAGCACCCTGGGGTTGAGCTATAACGCCTTGGAGGCGCTGCCGGAAAGCCTGTTCAGCGCCACCAAGGTGGCCGGCTACCTGATGCTTGTCCACAACCAGTTGACCACCCTGCCGGCCGGCCTGTTAGCCGGCCAGGCGGACGTGGGTTTTGTCCACTTCATGAACAACCAAATCGCCTCCCTGCCGGAGGGCTTCCTCAGTTCGTTTAGCGGCGGCTACCTTGACTTCACCTCCAATCCGCTGGCGGCCTTGCCGGCTGATGCCTGCCAGGTGGCCCATCAGTTGGTCTTCCGCGATACAGCGGTCTATGACGCCGCCTGCGCCGCTGGGGGACCGGCCGAAGGCCTGTCGATCCTGGTGGACGAACAACGCCCGGCGCGGGACTTCTACGGCCAGGTGGACCAGGAGGTTGACAGTTGGACCGTGCCGGCCGGTTTTGTGCTGATCAACGGCCCCACCGGCCAGGCCAACCAGGTGGCTACAACGGAGGGCAACGCTAACCCGTGGTTTGACGGCACCACCGTGACGGCACCGTTCACCTTTGCTGCCGATGGCGTTTTACAAGCCACCATCGACGCCGCTGCCAACCCCATTTGGTCGGTGGAGCGGGATCTGCCGGATTGGTCCAATGCCGCGGTCGGTCTGGTCAGCCTGACCATCCGCCTGCATCAGTTCCCGGCGGTGGAGGCCAATGACTTGGCCTTGGTGGTGGGCCACAGTGGGGCATCAGACGTCACTTGGCCGGACCTGTTGCCCGGCTACAGCGCGGTCCAGAGCTACGAACTGGTTGACGGGGCGGGCTTTGTCCAGTTGAACCAGCAGACCGGGGAAGTCACTGCCACCGCCGCGGGGGTGGCCCAGGTCAAGGCCACCTTGACCACCGTGGAAGACCCGTCGTTGGTGTCCGAGGCCGTCTACGACGTGACGGTGACGCCGGCCCGCCAAGGCGGCCAACGAACCGTCAGTGGTCAACTGGCCATTGGCGGGCAACCCAGGACGGGTGAAACGCTGACGGCCACGTTGAGCGCCGTCACGCCGGCCACGGCGGAGGCCGGCCCCATCGAGTGGTATGCCGGGGACGGCAGTGCGCCCGTGGGGACGGGGGAGACCTACACCGTCCAAGCGGCCGATGCCGGCCAGCCGGTCTGGGCTCAAGTGGCCCTGGACGGCGGGGAGGCTGGCAGCGGGCTGATCGTCGCGCCGGCGGTCAAGGCGGCGGAGGGCCGCAGCGCCTTGGCCGCCGTTACCATCCAGGGTGTCGCCAGACCTGGCCGGACCCTGACCGCGCAAACCAGTGCGGTGTCACCGGCCGGGGCCGCCCTGGCTTACCAGTGGTACCGGGGTGGGGCCGCCATCGACGGCGCCACCCAGGCCACCTACAGCCCGGTGGCGGCGGATACGGGGCATTCCCTGACCGTGGCCGTCACCGTGACCCAAACCGGTTACGCGACGGTCACCGCCAACTCGCCGCCTCTCCGGGTGGGAGCTGGCGCCTAGGCCGCTGGCCCAAAGGCCAGGCCCCGCTGGCAGGTCACCACAGGCCCCGCTTTGGTGACCTTGGTCACTGAGGGGCGCCCACCAGGCGCCCATCCCTAAGCAAAACCGCAGGTCAGGACCGCTTCTTGGTGCCACTCGGAGCCCGGAAGTGACCTTGGCCACTGAACTGGTCCCCAATAACGGCCCGCGGCAGGCCAAAGCCGCAGGTCAGGGGTCCGCAGACAACTGAATCCAAGCCCAAAGCAGTATTCATCCCATGTTTACTGTCAAGACAAAATCGTTACACCGCCTGGGCGCTTGTATGAGATGCACCCAGGCGGTTCACAGACAAGTGAAAGCAGAAGTCCCCATGAGCGCCTCAAACATCGGGTCGAGCAGCCGGCCCCAGAGCCGGACCAGGCCCCCAGCGGTCGCCAGCAGCCAGACCAACGGCATCGACTTGTGCCATTTCACCCTGACCGTGAGTTCCAACACTGCCTGCCCAGGCCTGGGCAGCGCCGGGGGAGGGCAAGCATGAACAGCAAGATCAAGCGGCTAGTGGCGGCGGGAGCCCCCGCCCTGGCCATCGGCATCGGCGCCGTGGCGGTCGCAGCCTGGGCCAACGGGCCTACCAGCCCGGCGGCCGGCGTCGCCGTCACCGTGGCGTCATCGGACCCCGGCAGTTTCACCGCCGCCCTGGCCGCCCAGGCGGACGGCGAGGACACCCAGGCCGTGACCGTGACTGTGACCGACGGGGGCGCGCCGTTGGCAGGCGCCACCGTCGCCCTCGAATCGGCCTGCTTCACCGACCAGGACCCAGCCGTGACGGCCGTGCCCACCAAGACGCAGACCAACCAGGGGCCGGGCCTGGACCGGACCAGCGGCATCTATACGCTGCTGACCGACTCAGCCGGGCAAGTCGAACTGACCGCCACCTCGGACCGGCCGGTGGTTTGTGCCGTCGCCGTCACCGGGCCAGGGGAGGTTACCGGGGACTACAACGGGAACCAAGGTGTGCTGCGCTTCCAGCCCGTGGCGGTGGATGACGACTTCGCCCAAGAGGTGGCATTGGGGGAGCAGGCCGAACTGCCGGCCGATGCCTCCGCCACCGCGCTGGGCTTCTTGGCCAACGACCACCCCAGCTACGGCGCGGCCCCAACCGCGCAGCAGCTAGGCGCCGGCGGGGTCGAACTGGGTCCCGTGACCTGCCTGATGACCGGCGACACCTCGGATGAAGGCGCCGGCCAGGCCACCTACAACGGCACGGCGATCATCTTCGACGCGCCAGCCGATTACTGCCTGGGGAAGGTGTCCATCGCCTACCGCCTGGTAGTGGACGACATGACTTCGGACTGGGCGGCGGTCAAGGTCACCTTGGCCATGCCCGGCATCAGCTAACAGGGGAACGCCTGGGCCGGCCGGCCCGGCGAAGGGGGAAACCATGATCAACACCCAAGCGATCAAGTCCAAGGCCAGGCGGCCCGGTGCCGCGCTGGTGGCACTGGCGCTGGCCGGGACACTGGGTCTGCTCGCGACCCAGAGCGCCCAAGCCGAAGACACCACGCCAACGGCCGACACCTACACGGTCACATTCCTGAACGGCGACGGCGCCACCACGGCGTTCCAGCGGTCCGCCACGGCCGGCGTGGTGGTGCCCAAGCCATCGCTGATCCAGCTTGAACTGGCCGGCTTCACCTACCCGGACAACAAGTACTTCGAGAACACTTGGACCTATGTGTCCAACGGTCAAGAGGTGGACTTCGCCAACGACACGGTCGATTCGGACTTGACGTTGGCGCCCATCTTGTACGACGGCGTCACCATCAGTTTCAGCACCGGCACCGGCACCACGCCGGCGGCCGTGCGGGCCAAGAAGGGCGCCACCCTGGGTGACGTCATCTTGCCGTTGGCCTCATCGGTCTCCCGGGCCGGCTACATCCCGCGCTACTGGGCCCTGCCGGGCCAAAGCACCGCAGCGCCGTTCACCTATGTGCTGACCAGCAACCTGACGCTGGAGATGTACTGGGAGCCGCTGGACGGCGTGCCCTATGAGATCGTCTACTGGGTGGAAAAGCCCAACCTGGGCCTGAACTACTCGCCGCGGCCCGGCAACGCCTCCCACTACGACTACGCCTACACCGAAACGCTGGGCGGCTCCGGCTACGCCGGCGACCTGATCGGTGGGCCCGGCATCGGCGCCGACATCGAGATCAAGTCGATCCCGGCGGCCAGCTTCTTCGACTGGGAAGACCCGATGCACTGGGCCGAATGGCAGTTCACGGAACCGACCGTGCTGACCGGCGACGGCCTGACGGTGGTGAACGTCTACTGCACGCTCAAGACCTATCGCATCACGTTCAACATCGACCCGGATGGCGCCGGCCGCACCATGACGGGCGACTACGACCATGACGGCGAGCCCGAAACCTACGGTTTTGCCAGCCCCTACAAACTGGACTACAAGTTCGGCGACGTGGTGGCGGACCGCTGGCCCCACCCGTCGATGGGCTGGAGCTTCTCCGACCCGGGCGGCCTGGCCTACTCCTACTGGATCCACCCCGAACTGGCCGTCAGTTCCGGTGACTGGCAGACCACCCGTACCGATATCACCGCCGTCATGATGCCGGCCGATGCCAACGCCGCCGGCTACTCGCTGACCCTGTCCTGGACGGACGTGACTGATTCCATCACCATGCACTACTGGGGTGAGCAACTGCCGGAGCAGGTGAGCAACCCCAGCTTGACGCGGCGCGAATACAACGGCCGTACCTGGGTGCTGCTGGATGACTACACGGCCTCGATCCCGCCCACCACCGACTTCCAGTCAAAGGCTATCCCGGGCTTCCAGGCCGGTACCCAAGGTGACTTTTCCGACGAGGTTTCGACCGGCAGCTTCCCCACCGCCCAGGATGCGCAGGGCAAGTGGCACAACTACGTCAACCACTACTATCGGCGCCTGTCCAACCCGTTCGCCTATGACAACCGCGGCCACGGCCCGGCGGTGGCCAGCGTCAGCATGCAGTTTGGCGCCTCGCTGGCGGCCCTGGACGCGCCGATGGCGGACCAGACAGGCTGGCACTTCAAGGGCTGGTACGCGGACGCCAACGGCACGTTGCTGTATGACTTCACGGGCACGATGCCGTCCACCGACGTGACGGTCTTCGCCAAATGGGAATCGACTGACCACCAAGTCACCTTCCTGGACCATGACGGGACGGCGCTGGCCACCGACGGTTCCCAGCAGCAGGGCGTCCAGAACGGCCACACCGTCAACTTCACCAACCTGACCATTGGTGGGCAGCGCTATGTTGCCTGGGAAACCAACGATGCCGCCCGCGGCGCCTTGGTGGGCTGGGACTACCAGCCCACCCCGGCTAGCCCCAAACAGTCGTTCAACGCGGACACCGCCATTTACGGCGACCTGACGTTGTACGCCCGCTGGCAAACCGAAGGCCTGGTGGTGGCCTATCACCAGCCGGATGGCACCCTGTTGGAGGAGGACGATGGCGTTGGCGGCCAGGGTTACTCCAACGGCGTGGCCGCCGTGGTACGTGATGGCACCGGCGTGCAGTGCGCGGGCGGCACCTACTTCGAGGGCTGGCGGATTGACGGCACGGGTGCCGTTTACACGCCCGGGTCGTCCTTCCAGGTGGTGGGCAACCCCCACTTCTATCCGTTCTGCCCCGAACTGGATTCCGACCTGTCCGACATCTCCTATGTGGCCAGCGGCAAGTATGTGGTCAGCTACCTGAACGGCTACGGCTCGGTGGTGTTGACCCAGGAACTGGACCCGGGCAGTGTGACGGCGGCGCCTACTGACGGCGAACTGGCTGCGGCCGGCTTCAGCTACGCGCCAGACCAGTTGTTCGAGGGCGAATGGACGTTGTCCGCCAGCCCCGGCGCCGCTTTCGACTTCTCCACCCCAATCAACGACCACGTCATTCTGAAGCCCATCCTGTATGACTCGGTCACGATCTATTTTGAGACGCAAGGCACACCGGTGGACCCGCTGCAGGTCAAGAAGGGCGTCACCCTGGGTTCCGTGACGCTGCCGGGCTTCGCCGCCATCACCCGGCCCGGCTACGACAACCCCTACTGGTCGCTGGCGGATCCCAGCCAGGCCGTGCGGGACAACGTCACGGCCCACGCCGGCAACGTTCTGAACGACAACCTGACGCTTTACACCGTTTGGCATGCCATCCCCAACGGCACGGAATACCACGTGGTCTACTGGGTGGAGCGGCCCAATATGGGCGTGCAGTTCACTCCCACACCGGGCAACCCGGACCACTACATGTTCGGCTACGCCGAGACGGCCGCCCGGATGGGGACGGCCGGGCAAACCGTGGGCGGCCCAGACGATGGCGCCGACAACGTCATCGGGAACCTCAACGGCGTGGTGCTGACCGGCCCGGAAGATCCGCTGAAGTGGTCGCAGTGGCAGTTCACGGAAAAAACCACCATCAACGGTGACGGCTCCACAATTGTCAACGTCTATGCCCGGCTGAAGGTCTACTGGTTCCAGTTTGACCTCAAGACCAAGGCCCCAAGCTCGGGTGAGAACACGACCCTCGAATACGACGCTGATCTGGACGGCGTGATTGACGCCGCCGAGGTCTACACCCACTACGAGGCCAACTCAAAGCTGGCGGCGGAGGACATCCACGCGCTCCAAGTGCCCTACAAGTTCGGCGAAAAGCTGGGCAAGCGCTGGCCACACCCTGACAACGGGGCGGTGTTCCACATCGACAATGTGGCCCTGCCTGACTTCTACTACTGGAAATCACCAGACAACAGTCTGATGGCTGTGGCCTCCAGCGGGGTGTGGCAAACCCCTCGCACCGAGGTGACCGGCGCCATGATGCCGGTCGATCCGGGCCAGACCGAGCCGCTCATCATCAAGGCGGTGACGACCAACTTTGTTGCCTACGGCTACGAACAGGTCAAGTTCCGCTACTGGACTCAGCCAACGCCGGAACAGGCGGCGGATTCAACCTTGACCCGCCGGACCTTCCACGGCCAGACCTGGGTGATGGCCAGTGCCTACAGCGCCGACATCTGGTTCAGTTGGTGGGTGGGGGCAGCCTTCGATTTCTCACCCAAGGCTCTGGAAGGCATGACCAATGTGGGCCGTGACTGGAGCGCCACCCTGACCGGTCCCGGCGACTATGAAGATTCGGCCGAGCCGGTCTATGACGAAGACTGGGTCGAAATGCTGACGCCCTACCGGAACTTCTACTACGCCCGCAATCCGATCACGCTGACCTACAACATGTCTGGGCACGGCACACAGGTGCCGGCCGCGACGCTGGCATATGGTTGGTCGCTGGCCAGCTATGACAAGTT